>NZ_JAWRXV010000075.1:0-46306 GCF_046534875.1 Paraburkholderia sp. SIMBA_054
CGCGTCGGAGCGCCGGCGGGCACCACCACGTCACTGCGGCCGACGTGATACCGAGCACCGTGGCCGGAAGGAAATCACCCTTGGGCGCCGCATTGCGATCCAGTTGCATGAGGGCCACGACGAGCGCCTTGCGATCCAGCGGCCGGCCTGCACCAATAATCGGGCGTCCCGTCCTGGGCTCTGCCGCGACCGGATGCGCCGTTGCATAGTGCGCGCCGTTCGGACCGGTATAGAGCAACAGGGCCGATGACAGCGTCACGTCGTGACCCGTCTGGCCAATTGAAACATCATTCATGGAGAAACTCCTAGTTAGGGTCCACCACCAGCGCCATCAGGCGATCGAGGTGATGGAGCATGCGAAGACCGAGGCTCCATTGCGCGTACTGCTGGCGGATGCCCCGTCGTGTGTCGGAAAAGGAAATGAAACGGCTGTACTCGGACGATTCACCCGCCGAGAACGCGTTGTTCATGTGGTCGTCGAGCAGTTCGCCTGTGCGCTCGTTGTGTGCGAGGACAAACGTGCAGCCCGAATACAGCTGCTGTGCGTCATAGCCATCAGCCAGGCAGTCGGACTTGCCAGCCTTGCGTAACAGCTGCTTCAGGACGAGCAGTTGGTCACAGACCCTTGCGACCATGCCCGGTGAAGCCGTCCGCAACAGCCGCAGTTCGTTATCCGAGAGGACCGAGGAGCGAACACGTCGCCCCTTGATCTTGTCTGGATCGCGGACTTCGTCGGGACAAAGCAGCGGCCGCAGCTCGGACGGAAGATAACGATCAATCACATCGTCATCCCCACCATAGAAGTCCTTCAGCCACTCGCGCACGCCTTCGTCAGTCGCGTTCTCGTCACCCTCCCAGTGCAAGCAGGACGCTTCGCACAGGAACCAGCCAGGGGTACGGATCAGGACTGTCTTACCGGAGACGCGATCAACGATATTGAAAATCGTGTGCAACAAAAGCGGATGGGCACGGCGCAACGGTTCTGCAAAGGCTCCCACCTCGTGCACCCACTCGTCCATGCACTTCACGCCCAGATGCAACGGCGTGCGGGGCTTGAAATCATCGTGCTCATACTGATGATGGATGGCATCCATCACCGCATTCGTGTCGCAAAGCTCAAGTCGGAACGACAGAAAGCGAAGCGGCGCTGGCAATTGCCGGCGCACCCATGCAAAGAATGCCTGCTGGAATGCGTCGACCGGACTGGCCGGCGCCTCCACGTCGGCCGCGAGAAGCGGACCATGCCGAAACTGCTCGAGCACGATCGCATCAAGCGATGCATCGTTTCGCCATTTGACCGACGCACGCGCGGGCACTTCCTCAGAAACATCCGGCAGCGTCAGAACACAATCGGCAGGTCGATACTGGGCAACGGCAGCGACTGGCGGTTGCCAGGACGTACCGACGCCTGCATCGACCGCTCTATCAGTGAATGAAGGATCGAACAGCATTGGCGAACCTCGTCGTCATATAAAAAAACCGCCCTCTCGGGCGGTTCCTGATTGAACCCGTTGGCCGGGTCGGCAAGAGCCTTGAGAAGCGTCTGCTTACGCATACGAACCCTTGGCGCCCGCCGCGCGGACAAACTTGTAGGTCGCGACATCTCCCGAGATCTCGGGACCATCGACGGACGCAGTCGTCAGCTCGGGATACTGCGCCGAGTAGAGATCGCGAACGTCTTCGGGCGAGAACGCCGGGCCGGGATCGGCAAATGCAACGCCGTTGTAAGAGAACTGGCGAACGAGCGCGGTGATCGAAATCGACATGACCGTGCCTCCTTAAAAGAGCGAAGCGAGGTCGGTGCCGCTCGAAACAGGCTCAGCAGCCGCCGGAGCGTCCGCTTCGCCTTCGTTCCCGGCGGCCGGCGCATCCGACTCCGTCGATTCACTGTCGTCATCATCAATGTCCCCATCTGGGGAGGCTTTGGCCGAGGCTGGTGTACTTCTGCCAGCCTTGCCCGAGAGGGCTTTGGTCGCTTTCGTGACTTGCGCTTTCTGGGCTTCACCGAGGATCGCCGTTGTCGCAGCCACCTGTTCGGCTAGCGACGCATGAGCGCCGGTGTACGTCGCCAGATGCTCGGCAAAGCCGGCATCCAGTTCCGCCGCCGTCGCGGTCATGACGAGCGGCTGACGCAACGCCGTGTCTTTCGCCTCGCCTTCCGGCAAAACAACCACGACCATCGCATCACCCTTCATCTTCAGCGCCAGCTTCAGGCCACCACACGACTTCAACAGCGGTTCAAGTTCAACGAACATAAAGACTCCACAAATAAAAAAGGACCGCCCGTGGGCAGTCCATAAGAGAAATGAAGCGGGCACTGTCTGTCCACTTCGGTCGATGCGCCAGAGCGCGTTAATACTTCAGAACCTTCGGAATCTTTCCGGTGTAGTCGAAGCCCTTGACGTTGAGCAGCGCATCGATGACTTCCGCCTTCGATTTGCCGAACACCTTCTTGAACTCGTCGCCGAGCGCGGCACGAATGCCAAGCTCGTCGGCCACCACCATCATTTCCGACTTCGTGATCAGTTCCAGAAACTCTTTGCAGAGCTTCCAGTGCTGGTTGAGGTCGAGTCGATGATGACGGCACAGACTGGTCAGATGATGAACGTCCAGACCCTGGATCGCGGCGACCGTGACGCCGGTGACAGCAAGCGCGAGCTTGGCGTCATCCGCCGCGGCCACAGACGTCGCAGCTTTGGCCACGTCCGACACCGCGATCTTTTCTTCGGTCAGCTTTTCCCAGATGCCCTTCAACGTCGAGTCATCGACGCAGCGGGCCTGTCCGGCGAGAGCGATCGAGACGAGGTATCGCTGGGCCAGCCCAGGATTCTGGCCGACCTCACGACGCAGAGCTTTACGCCACAGCGCCACGCGATACGTCTTGATGCGGTCCGATTCGGCAACGACTGTCGCCGGCGGATTGCTCGTCGTCGACTGGGCGGTGCCGGAAGCCTTGGCAGCAGGCTTCGCTGCACCAGTTCCACCGCCCTTCGCTTCAGGCTTCGGCTCGGCAGCAGCTTTTTCAGCCTGCAGGCGCTTCGCAACCATCTTCATGTTGCAGACGGTGTCGAAGCACTGACCCTTGTAGACCTTGCCGATCGAGTCAGGCAGACCGCTCACCGCCGCGCCGTAGTTCTGGCACGCGTGGCAGGCTTTCGCCTGTTCTTCGCCGACTCCCTTTGCACCCTCCACAGCAAGCTGTATCCGGGTGTGGTTGTCGCCCGCGCGCACGATGCGCACGACGGGGAAATCATCGCGAAGATTAGCGGCGACCGCCTCAAGCTGTTTCTCCGTTTTCTCGTTGAAACAGGTACGGTTCGTACAGTTGCCCGTGGCGATGGATTCGCCAAACATCTCGCCCTGGGTGGACGAGTTGTGAGCACAGTTCGCGCAGTCGGTCTTGTCGAAGATTGCGGCAGACAACGAACAGGCAACCTGTTCGATCGTCTTCTTCAATTCGGGGACCGGCTTGCCTTCCTTGATGATGACGGGCAGCAGCTTGTCCTGCGTCTCCTTCGGGAGCGCGGCCAGCAGCTCCGCGTGACCCAGAAGGATCTGACGGGTGTTGAGCGCTTCCAGAACGGATGCACTGCAGTTCATCAGTGCGAGGCGTTTGTCGAGCGTGGCACGTGACCATCCGAAGATGCGCGCGACTTCGTCGCGATCGCCCTTGCACAGGCCGACCTGCTCGGCCGCCGCAATGGCTTCCTCGGCAGGCGACATATCCGCGCGCTGGATGTTTTCGATGATCGCAAGCTGTTTGGCTTCGACTTCATCGATCTCCTTAACGACGACGGGTATCTCGTAATCCTCGCCATGCGCCGTCATGGCCGCTCTGTATCTGCGGCCACCTGCGACGAGCGCGAATCCGCCACCGGCGAGCGTGCGAACAATGACAGGCTGGATGACGCCCTTTTCGCGGACCGAAGCCGTCAGCTCTTCCATTTCCGCCGCGTCGAAGTACGTGCGTGGATTGGCAGCGATGGTGATCTGTTTGAGGGCAAGAGTAGGTTGCTGTTGCATTGTGGGTCTCCGGGGAGGGAACCCAGCCCCGCCGGGAGTGAGTTCCCGAAGGGTTGAACAACAATAGACCGGCCTAAGCCGGCGAGTCGATGCGTCAGGGACGCGGGTGATAACGCCAAGATACCGCCGCGCGCAGCGCTAACGGCGTGCAAAGCTCGCGTAAACGCCGTGCCTTTCGCGTAAACGAAAAAACCCGGCACGAAGCCGGGTTTGGATAAGGAGCGGGCTCTGCGCCATGACGGCGCTGACACCACCTATTGAGGCAAAACTGCCTCCGGAACAGCCAGCGGACGCGACAGCAGCGTCGTCACCGCGCCCGACAACGTCCACTCGCCGAACTGCTGCTCGTGGCTCGCATGCACGAGCCGGTCAAGACATAGCACCTCGACACCGTCTGCTTCGACCGTGCCAAGAATGTTGGCCTGAAGCGCGCGGTTTGAACCCTCGCGCTTCACGGTCACGACGCCTTCACCGACGAGCACGGACACTTTTGCTTCCTTCATGCTGCCTCCTTCAACAGTTTGCGCATGTCGCCGCTCTCTCGATCGGCAATCAATGCAAGGTCATGTACAAAACGGTCCAGCAGCGAATCCATGTGCAGGAACGTTTCGTCTTCGAACTCGGGCGTCGCCCAGTCCAATCCTGCCTGGGTTGCATCACGTTTGTGCGCAACCATCTGGTCCTGATACTCGTCAATGCTGCCGGGCAAATGGAAATACAGCACCTTCAGGGTCCCCTTCCGGTTCCAGCGCAGCGCGCGCCGCATCGCCTGATACTCGATGCGCCACGTCCACGACCGGTCGTAAAACAGGATGTAGTCAGCGTTCGGGAGGTTGTAGCCCGCGCGCCCCGACGCCTTCGTTGCCAGAAGCCCCGTGGCCAGTCCCGTCAGAAACCGCTTGTCCTTGTCGGACACGCGGCGCTTGATCGGAATCTCGCCGTGAAACGGCACCGACTGCACACCGTGCGACGCAAGTTCGCGTGCGAGCAGATCCAGCACGCCCGGGTTCTCCGCGAACACGATCGCCTGCTTGCCTTCTGCGGCGATCTCGCGCATGCGCGAAATAACTGCACGCTGCTTGCTCGTCACGCCACCGATGCGCTCGACGCCCTCCATCCCGTACTGCGGATAGTTGGCGGCAAAATGCACCGCACGGATACGCGCGAGGATTGTGACGAGATTGCACGCTTTCCTGTCGTCGCGCGATGAGCGATACCAGTCAGCGAATTCGTCGGCCGCGCGCAGGTAAGCGGCAAGATGCCCACTGTCCCAGTCCACCGTCTCCACCTCGAATTCAGGCGGATCGATCCTGATGTACTTCGCGACTTCCGGTTCAGCTACCAGCCGCCGTTTGATATGCGGCGCCAGCATCGCCCGGTAACCATGCAGATTGCCGATCTTGGGCACTTCACGTTTCGCCCCTTCCTGCAGGCTTTCCGCGAACTGCCACGTGACCCATTCGAGCACTACAAAGTCATCCCGGAACCGGTCAACGCCGCGCATCGCATACTCGACGGTGTTAATCCAGTTCTGCTCCAGATAGCCGAGGCGATAGCCGTAAGGCTGCGCCGCGGTCCCGTCACCCCCGGAAAACGCGATCAGCCCAAAAGCGTCACGCGGATAGTTGGGGATTGGGGAACCGGTGAGCACATAACGACGCCGAGCAGACAGTTGCCACAGCGCGCGACTCTGATCGCTTGTCGGATTGGCAAGCCGCTCGCCTTCATCGGCAACCAGCAGACCGATGCGTCGACGCAGACGATGCGCATATGTCACGCGCTTGGACGCGTCCTTGTCGACGGGCATACGAAGCCGCTCATACGAGATCAGGTTGATCCGCCGCAGGTCAGTCAGGTCAGCCGCGCGACCGATGACTTTTACGTCATCGGCGTCGACCGGCAGCTGTGCAATCTCATTCATCATCTCGTCGATCAGGCGGGACTCCACAACGATGAGTCCATGCCTGACCTGCGAAGCGAGAATGAGCGCGATCGCGAGGCGCGACTTGCCGCAGCCCTGCTCCCACGCAATCACACAGCCTGACGGCTTCATCAGCGTTTCGACCAGATCCTCAGTCTGAAACTCCCAGTCAAGCCATTGATCGATACCCAACGACTGGACCCTGGCCTTCAGCGCCGCGGCCTGCTGCGGAAACTTCACAGCGAGGCCTTCGTGCACCACCTCCCAACCCTCGGCGACGTTTTCGACCGCGAATCGCGCGTTCAACTCGTCGACCGACAGATGGTAGTTAGCGCCCTTCACGACGTACCGGTAGCGACCGTCATCCTCGCGTGCGAAGTTGACTGATTCGCCCGCCATCACCAGCGGACTCGCCCAGCGTGTTGCGTCAACCTTGTGGGTCTCGCGCGCCTTGCCGGTGACGTTATCCGAAGAGCCCGCACCCGTCGTCCACGCCACATGTCTGAGCGGCGTGGCCTGCCGGATGCATCTTCTCGCACGCCGCTCGAAGTGCTCGAGGAAACCCGGTGCGAACTGCGGTGCGCCTCCAACACTGCGGATACGGTCGAGCAGTCTGTCCAGCGCGGCTCGCGGATGGTCCTGCATCAGATACGTCTCAAGATCGAGCAGTCCCTGACCGGCATACCGAAAGCCGCGCGGCAGCCGGTGGCCGTCACGCGAATAGATGCGCTCAACGAAGACACTGTTGAGCACCATCGCCTCGTTGAACCCACACGCGAAGCCGAGACGGATGCGTCGGCCGTCATGCGAGATGACGACAGACTTGTCGCCCGTCACAGGACGAGTGATGGCCGGCACGCTGTCATCGAGCTTCTGGAAGCGCACGCGCGGTTCGCCAAAGCTTCGATCCTCGTAATGCAAACCGAGGTCGGGCCCCGGCAGCGCGAGGTTTTCGACTTTCGTTCGGACAAAATCCGAAGGCCTTGAGCGGTATCGGTCGAACACCACAACAGCGGTCCTTACGTTTGCTCCTTCCGACCTGAACGCATCGGGCGGCAACTCGAACAGACCCGCTGCGCGGCGTCGCGCCGAGTCTCCCAACCCGCCGGTCATGACGGCTTCGGCCGTCGTGATCGGAAGCAAGGCAACAACGATGTTCGCCGCGTCCAGCGCCTGATGCACCGAATACTCATGACTCAGTGCGCTGGTGTTGGCCCCGTATCTGCCCCACGTGGTGCAGGGAAAAGGCTTCAGATGCGGTGACTCCAGATGCACTGAAAACGGCGGATTGATGATCGCGATGTCGAAGTTCGTGGGCTGGATGTCCTCCATCCCCGCGTGCCTGAATTCGCAGTCGAACGCTGCGTCCTCAAACACCTTCTGACATCGCGTGATTACCTCCGCATGGACGTCGACGCCATACACCGCATATCGCTCCGGGTCAGCGTACTGAAAAAGCCGACCAGAGCCGACCGAATTATCGAGCAGACGGATGCGACGGTTGAGACGCCAGCCACTGATGAAACTCCACATGAAGGCGGCGATCGCGTCCGGCGTGAAAAACTGCCCGAGGTGCTGCCGTCGCGCCGCGGCCAGTTCGCCCTGGTGAGCGACCGGTGCAGCCTGTGAGCCGAGACTGATGAGCGAACGTAAAGGCTCGTACCAGTCGGGCTCGAAAGAAAACAGGTCTCTCTGCATGATTGCATCCATAAAAAGAAAAAAGGCCCGCGTAAAAGCGGGCCGAAGAAAGAACGCCGATGTACTGCGCGGCGGGACAAAAACTACAACTGATAGAACCTGCGAACAGCTCGCCGGCGTGCGGCGAACGGCTGGCCGCCCGTCACGTGCAACGGAGCCTGCAGCACGATGTGGCGCAGGGCGGCTGCACGCAGCGCGGGCGAGTAACGATCACTCGCCCTCACGATCGTTACGAGAACGTCGTGCGGGAGCGCATACGTCTGCGCGACAAGGCGGGAGAAACGGAAGATGCGTTGACGGAACATGGCTGCTTCCGCCTCAATACCGATCACGTGAGGCAAGGTATTCCGCGCCATACTCGCTGATGAACAACGAAAGCGCGTCCCCCACCTCGTGCGAGAACTTAAACTGCCACTTCTCGTTGTACATCACGATGTCGAGACCCTGGAAAGACACCTTTTCGCGCGTCTCGAAGTGGTAGTCGAGCAGGCCACCATGGCTGAGCACCGAGGCAAGCGCGTCGAAGCCAGCATGCCCTGCGAAGGCACCGAGCCCGCGCGTGATGCTGGCGACTGTCTGCTGTGAGTGATAGGTCGGCTTCCGGGCGCTTGACCGATGGCACGGCTCGCTCCAGATGCGCCCCTCAAGCACGATTGCGCTCGACGTCCGCTTGATCTCGGAGTTCGGACGAATGTTGAACCCGTCAATGATCAGCTTCGCGGCCTGGATCAAAGCGATACGCTTTCCAGCGTCGCCGCTGTACGTGCGTTCGAGATGAGCCCAGAAAGCATCGAAGTCAGGACACTTCCCCGCTTTGAGCGCCCCGCTAATATCGACGGAAGCCTTCTGGAGTTCCTTGTTGTCGTCGATCTCCAGCCGTCCTCCGGGCGGCGAAAAGCGTCGCACCGCCTCTCTGACGAGTACATGCGACAGTCGATTGCAGAAGTCGCTCAGTTCACGCTCCGTCTTGTATTCGGATCGGGACTCTGCAGCGCGGTAGCAATACTGACCGTCGCCCGGGAAAAGCGCGGTTTCTGCTGCCCTTACTTCAAGATAGGCAGCGGCCGCCTTCGTTTGTGCGTCCTTGAACTGCTGAACAAGTGCTGTGTACATGGTGTTTCCCTCGATGATATTGACGGGGCACACCACGCCAGAGCGGGATGGTTCCCGTCTGGGTTGAATGAGCGGCCTAAGAGCGGCCGTCAGGTGAATTTGCGCTGATGCGCAGTCAGTCGATGCGCGTATGCGCGGGTGATGGGTAAACAATACGACGCGCGAAGCTGTCGACACGGTCGAATGACGGCAATTTCGCCTCGTCTCTTTCCGCGGCCCGCCCAGAGTTATCCCCACTTTCGGGGGACAAACTTGTGGATAACTGCGACTCTGGGCTAGACCGAGGCCCATCCCTCTGACGCTGCGGAGCAACCGCCATGAGATGACAGGTCCGCCGCCCATTAACGCGTTACGGACCAATCCCGAGAATGGTGGCGGTTTTGCTATCTCTTTCCGGCCAAGCACTTACATGACGCTTTCGAACTATCACCGCTGAAAAGGGGAATGCTCCAGTTTTTCCGCTCCCTTTGTGCGCCCGTGAGAAAGGCGTTCGCTCGAAAATAGGGAGCAGCGCTGCCCTTGCGGCCAACATCATCGGTCAACATGAAATTTAGTCAACGCGCCACGCTGTCCATCCTCGCCATCGCCGTGCTCACGTCGACGGCCACGATCGGCCTTGCCGGAATCCAGTTGCAACCACAACGCGCAGCCGTCGGTGTGGTGATCGACACCGCAATCGTCTCGGAACTGACGGGTGTCTCGGATGCGATCAAAGACTTGCCGCCTGACCTTCGCTCCGGCGTTCTGGCACGTCACGAAGTGCGCTCTGAAGATGCGCTGAGCCAATCACTAAGCGCGCAGCGCGCCAATCTTGCGATCGCCGAGCGGGAGCGCGCTCAAGAGATCGCTGCGCACGACCGGCGCACAGCGTGGCTGATAGCCCTCGCCCTGTTCAACGCGTTTGCTACAGCGATCGGTGCAATTTCACTCCTCGATGCTTATCGGGTAAAGCACAAGCCCGCGCGGCCCTGAGCGCAATGCAACACGAACAACTATTGCCCGCTACGGGCTACTGCATTGAGACACGCGCGATCGCGCTGTCTAACGGTTATTTCCCCGGTTTTTTGCTGGAACGCACTTTCATCGGCAAGCACGTCGTTGACGGCGTGACCTTCCTCGAGTTTCAGAATGCAACAGGCGCTCGCCACGTCATCGACGCCTCGACCATCGAGCGCATCATCCCGCTCGGGCGGATGGCCAGGCTCGCCGACGCGCTCCGTACCGCAAAGGTCCAACCTTGATCACGATCGTCTTTGAATTCCTCGATACAACGCGTGGGCAAGGCGCCAGCAGCGCCGCCGCATTAGGACTTCCGGACTGCTGGATGGACGCCCTGATTGGCGACGGCTATATCGAACAGCGGGACTACATCGCTCCCGGCATACTGCGACGCATCGTTGCACGCTTCCCAACACAACACCACCTCGACCAGTTTGCCAGTAGCGTTCGGCAGGTGAGCAAGCTACTCGGGACGTACGCGTTTCGCGCGAGCAACGGCATTTCGATAGCAGACTTCCTACGGAACTGACCGATGACAAACGTCCGCTTCGATGGCCTGGTGACGTCCCTCGAGGACGTGCAGGACAATCCCGCGCGTTTCGCGACACGGCTCGAACGGGCGAAGCGCTCGCCCGGCTATGCCGAGTGTCTCTGCCAGAGCGCCGGCGGCGGCAAGCCACTACGACTCGTCGTTCGCCGCTATGGCGCACTCTTCCATCTCGCGCGCTGGCCCGACGAAGGGATGCATCACAATCGGGACCTCTGCTCTTTCTTCGCCGATACCACCGACGCTGGCTCGTCTTCCGTCACAGGGCAGGAAGCTATACGGAACACGGCAGCGGGCCTCGATGCGCGGCTGGACGTCTCTCTGACTGTGCGCACCGTCGAGAAGGCACGCCGGGAAAACTCAGAGAACGCCACTCTGCGCGCCGAGTCACGCCCGTCCGCCCCCCTTCTTGGATTTCTGCGACGCGTATGGCAGGACGCTCGCCTTAACCATTGGTCTGCAGAAGCGCAGCGCAACTGGGGCACGTGCAGCGCGCGGATCCTTGCTGTGCTCGGCGATGGGAAGATGAACGGGAAGCAGATTCAGGATGTCGTTCACGTCATGCGGCGTTACGACGAGAGTGAACTCCCGATCATCAAGGCAGAGTTCGACGCCTTCCTCGGCCGCATTCACACGACGCCCACAACCTCGGATCGCGGAGTGATCATCGCGGAGATAAAGGCGATCGACCCATAGAAATACGGTTTCGTCATTCGTCTGCGCCAGACGTTTGAAACGTTCTACGCATCGAAGACGTTGATCGAGAACGCGGCCCGGTCTTTCCGGCATGCGTGGCCGATGATCGGCAAGCCGGAAGCACGCATCGTCGCTGTGCTCGTCGTTGAACGCACGAAGGACGGCAATCTGCGGGCGATCGATCTCGCGCTGCAGCTTTGCAGCCGCTCGTTCATCGCCTGCGACTCGAGCTACGAGGTCGAGATGGCGAATCGTCTCGTCGCAGAACGCCGGCGGTTCGACAAACCACTACGCCGCGACCAGTCGGACGACATGCTGCCAGACTTTCGCCTGACTGACACGGCGCGCCCAACCGCCATCGAGGTCTACGGCATGGAATCAAACGATGCCTACCGTGCGCGCAAGTTGCAGAAGCAGGCGCTGTACGCTTCACGCAATGAGCCATGTGTTGAATGGATACCGCCGTCGCCGCTCTCCTCGGTCGCGCTGCCGTCGCCGACTTGACTTGCTGGCAATGTCGATAGAGTGAGCAGACATAGCTCAAAACAGGACCGTCACAGTGGAATCCAACTCTTTCTTTCTTCAACGCGCAGTTGCGCGTGGTGCAGACTGGCACGTCAGTTACCCGGCACTCTGCATGGCAAGCTCGACGGACCCCGTCGACGAACGGCGCAAACAGATCGTCGTCGCGGCCGCGGACGACAATGGCGTGCGGATGGCCTTCTTCAGCTCACTCGGCGCCATTCTCGACTTTCAGGCGTCCTGGGTAGAAATGGATGCGGCCACGCGCGGCTGGTTGAACTTCACGACGCGCTGGAATCGCTGGTGGTTACCGGATGTGGCGGCACTTGGCAGCATCGAGCGCCACGCCAACGCGCCAACCGACGTGCGGTTCGCTGCGAGCAACGGGCGCGTCGCTCCTCTGGAAACGGATGGGTTCCGTCGTTACCTCGACATCATCGAGCAGCATTATCGCCGCGACGAAACGATCTCCCGCACCCTTTTTCCACCCGACGCCGCTTCCGCGGTACAGTCGCGGCCCACCGCCCCATAAACCACTACCTTTGCCAACCGGACGTGCATGAGCAGTGTCATACCGTTCGCGCGCCTGCGCGTCACCACCGACGAACGCACTCACCGGCCCGGTGAGTGCGACCATCACAACATCCGCCTGGACCCTCGCGGCGGAATCGTCACCTGCCGGGATTGCTCGGCCGCGCTCACGCCGTTTTGGGCGCTCACTATGCTCGCCGACCAGTACGCCGTCGCTCTGGCTCACATAGAGCGGCTGGAGAGACGGCTCGCGGGTGCAGACGCGCGCATTCTCGACCTGTCGGCCGAGCTCGACGGCAATCACGCGAAAGAGCCATTAAAACCAGCTCCAACCTTCCCTTGACTGCGAGAGCCTTCATGGTCGAATGGTGTATCAACTATCCCAAGGACGACACCACCATGAAGCGCAACTTCCCCTGCGGACACTCGGGCAAAGGCAAGTACTGCCATACCTGCGCCGCCATCGCCAAAGCCAAAGAAGCCGAGATGCTCGCAAGGCAGTATAAGCGTCTCGCCAAGGCAGAACTATCCGCCGCCGATCCGATCGACCTGTCGTGCGTTGCGCATCTTCCATCGATTCAGAAAGAGGCTCGAATGGTCCTCGCGAAGGTGCGGGACGGCACCCATCCCTGTGCGCTCAAGGGGAAACAGATCCGGTCCTCAAATGGCCAGGTCCTCTCTGTGCCCGTTGGATATGCCTACCGCCTGATGTTCGACTGCGAATCGTTGCGCCCGATACGTCTGCTATCTCACGAGGCATACAACCGGGCCGCTGACGCCCTGCGATCGTGATCTGCCGCAATTGGTGCTTTTTCCTGTCGTTTTGTGCAGTGACGCCGGTCGGCGAACATTACAATCCAAGGTAAATACACTGACCTGCGGAAGCGCTATGACTGATGAACTATTCCCCTGCGCACACTGTGGCGGCAACTGGGCGTTCGGCTGGTCCCAACGAGTGATTGGGGGCCGCATCAGGCCTTCCACGGATTTTCTGCAAATCAACTCCAGCACCGCCCCCGTGATGAACGACATGGAGGCGCGATCGCTATCGGAGCCACCAACCGAGAAGCTCTGCTGCATCTTGTGTGACGACTGTGGAATGCAGACGCCGTGGATCCCCTTCACCGACAACAAGCACGCCGCGCTCGATGAGGCCGGAAAAATCTGGAACACGAGACTGAATCGACCGGCCGCTACGGAAGGCGATCTGCTTGATCTTGTTCGCAAGGAGATCTCGCCGATCGACGCGCCGTATGTACTTGACCTGCTCGCGCGGACAACGGAGGACTGGGAGAAGCGCGGCCCGATCCTGTCGATGCTCGCTCAGAAGATCGTCGACGGGAAAATCACAACGCGCGACCTCTGGCCGGTCGACCCGGTGCTGGAGGATGCCGCGCGTTACCGCACGCTGCAGCAGATGGCGCGCTTCGTCTACATCGATGGTGTGGCGTCCGTGCAGTTTCCGCGCATTCCGGCGACCGGCGGTGACGAGGGGTGCTCGTTCGAGACACGCGTCTCGGCAGCCGTCGACGATCTCCCGGATCGCAACCGCTGGTGACTTGACTTCATGAGAGCGGCGTCATACTGGAATCAACTCTCGCCGCACCGGTGAGCGAACGACCTTCCGGAAAAAATATGTCACCTGTCGAATACATCCGCGCCGCGTACCGCCACCGTGAGAAGTTGATGCCGCAACTGCTTACCCTTCTCGCGATCAGCGTAATCATCACCTACCATGCACTGACTAGCCCGCTTCTGAAGTGGCTTTTGTAGCGGCAACTCTCGTCGACTCCCTGAGGTTCACGTACACGTATAACGCGTTTTCCGGCGCGAACCTCTAACCCATTGTTTTTAAACGAACTTGAAGTGTGTCGTTTATAGACCACCCCAATAAACGACACACTTACGTGTACGTCCTCCGACATCTGCGGGCATGGAGCCCTCCAGAAGTATCGGCGTCGGGAGCACTTGCCGGCCCGCAAGTGAACTTGGCGCTCGCCCCTTCAACGCTCGAGGAGCCGGTAGAGCGCCTGTCTTGAGACTCCTAAAGCTGCGGCCGCCCGAGACTTTATACCGCCGGCCTGAGCGAGCGCTTCCATTGCCATTTCCCGCGTGATCGAGCGTTTCTTTCGCGCATCCATCGCCGCATGCGTTGACAGATAAGCGTTCGCCTTAGTCGCGCGGCTGTGTCCGGCTGCCTGAACAATGCGCTGCATCGCAGCCTTGTGCGCCTCACGGTCTACCCGTTCCGTGGGTTGTTTGATCGGAGCCTGGACGCCAGTGATCCGCTCGTACATTTGCTGTAGGTACTGATGGCGGAGACCGTGGCTCGTTACGCCTATACCCGCCTGCGTGACGCCGTGCTTCCTGAGCACGTGGTAATAGTGCTCACGCCACTGCTTCTTCGTGTATCCATGTGGAATTGTGGATCCGGTATACGGATTCGACATCGTTGCCGCTTCCTCGAGCACGGCAAGCTTGAGTTCTATCGGTACGGTGCGCTCCCTGCCGCCTTTCGTACCGCGGGTGACATTGAGCAAACTATCCTCACGCACAGCTTCCTCGGGCCGAAGAAGGAAGCTCTCTTCAACGCGTAGTCCAAACGCCGCCTGGAGTTTCAGTTGCACCGCCACGTTCGGATGAGTGACGGCGATCTCGTTGATCATGGCTTCAGCGTCGATTCCATTTCCTTCCCACGATTTGTCTTGCAGCGCGACGTACGAGCGCACGAGGTTGTGCTGCTCGCGGTCGATATAGTCGGCCAGCGTGCCGATCAGATTCGGCTTCTTCATCCACTCGCAGAGGGCCCGCAGATAGGTCAGCTTGTTCTCGATTGTCCCCCCGGTCTGTTTCGCATCGACCCAGAACTTGACGAGAAACTCGACATGCTTGCGCTTCAGTGAGTATGGGGATTGCAGCGCGAAGCCATTCCGGCGCAACTCTTCAAACGACTTGCAGATCGCCAATGTCCGGCGCTCCTGCGTTTTTATCGAAAGCGGCTTCGCGCTGATTCTCGTCCGGCTATGGACGCGATTCACGTTATCCAGAAGCAGCTGTTCCAATGCAGCCTTGAAGTCGGCAGCCAACCAGTAGTCGCGCAGCACCGCGCGCACGTTCAATATCGCTGACACCCTGATGTCCCCATGCATATAGCGCCGTGCAGCCATCGCTGCACAGCTACCTGTCCGCAAGCCGCGGCGCCGGATACCGTTTTCAACCTGCCCGCTTCTCACGGTCGTCGTCGTTCGCACTGCGGGCGGCACGCCGGGAGCCTATCCCCTGCATCAACCTGACCGCGCTGCGCGTTGCGTTCCCCGCCGGGTACTGCCTTCCTGTCCTTTAGCGATTCCATTCGATCAGCCCCGCACGTGGAAGAGACGTGCATCGACTGTCCATCTGCTGCCTGCTGCAAGACGCCGCGCTCGCGCGCGATGCCTGCCTGCGATACCTGCTTTCCCTGCCATCACCGCAACGGATCTGCCTTTGCAGAGTCCATCGTCGTTGATCGGGTCCGCTGTCTCACAGGTCGGGCCGCAGCGCTCTTTCGCTCCGCGATCCCGACTCCGCCGACTGCTCTGGCTACCGTGCCGGCCTGCGACACGCTTCGCGTGCCCGTGTGCGTCTGTCTATCGACTCGCACGACTTTGGCCAAATGCCCGGCAATACTTTTTGCGCACTTCTTTCTCCGGCCGCGCCCGCCGTTCGTCTTCCGTACAGGGATGTGTTCGCTTTGACCGCGACTACATACCCCCACCCCCAAGTCCGCTCAATCTGCCGCTGTGTGTCGGGCTTCATGTAACGGTCCCAGCTCCGTGTGCTGAAAGGGTGTGTCCATGCGTGTCTGAGTCGTCGCGCGCAGTGTCGGTAGTGTCCGACTGTCCGCTTTACACGTCGCCTCATCGCGCAAATCTGGGCAAAACCGCCCGCTAACCCAATGGATATCGCGTGTCCGGGGTCCTCAGTGTGGACCATGGTGCACTTGATTTGATTCAGAAAAAGGCCGCGTCAGAATGCGGCCTGTGACAGGAAGGGTTTTCGCCAGGCAAAGCGATCCCTTCAATGGTGAAACTCGGAGGTCGATGCGCTGATCGCGCGGTGGGTAACGAAGAGAATAGCTGCGCTCGCCGCTCCCGAAATCGTTAAAGCTCCCTAAATGTTGCGAGCTTTAGCTTCCTTGACTTTGATCGTCAGCCGATAGAGTTGGAACGTCACTCGCGGTTGTGGGGCCAACGTTGGCCCCAACTCGGCCCCAAGAGCAGAAGACGTCATTGCGGCAGCGACTCTTCGGCCCGTACTTGGCCCCAGCAGGGACCAAGAACAGAAGCCGTCATTGCGACAACGATCTTTGGCCCGTACTTGGCCCCTGCTGGGGCCGAACGCGCAGTGAACATTGATAAACAACTCTGGAGAGAGCCCAATGAAGGTATCGGTATTTGCAGTCGACGTCGGTTACGGCAATACGAAAAGCGCATTCCGTATGGGGTCGGACATTGCCACGCAAATGTTTCCCTCGGTGACGCCGATTGCGGTGAGCGAGGCAGTTTCGAGCTATGGGCAAGGCGTGCTGCATGCGCGCAAGGTATTGCCGATTGAAGTGGACGGCGCGACATACGAGATTGGCCCAGGCGTTGAACTGTCCTCCGCATACGGAAATGCAGGTCGAACGCTATCGGAAGACTTCTGCCTCACGTCAAACTATGCAGCGCTACTCGGGGGATCTCTCCAATTTGCGGGCGTCACCGAGGTCGACCGCATGGTGCTGGGGCTCCCTGTTCACACCATCAACAAATATTCGGCGCATCTGCGCGATGCGTTCACCGGGACGCTCAACTTTGGCCATGGCGATATCCGTGTCCACTCCGTAAAGGTAGTGCCGCAACCCCTAGGATCGCTCGTATCGTTGTCCGAGTACGGCGGTAGCCGCTTCGATCGCGAAAACGCCCATCTGGTGATTGATGTGGGCTACTTCACGACTGACTGGGTGGTCGCTCACGGCTTCACGATGAATGACCGCCGCAGCGGCGGCGCTCCGGGCGGTGCGTCACAGGTCTACAAGAGCATTGCGTCGTTGATCGCAAAGAGCGAGAAGGAACCGGTCGATGATATCGAACGTATCGACAAATGCCTGCGCGAGAAAAAGCCGCTCCTGTTCTACGGGAAGGATGTTGACCTTATCCCCTATCTGGAACAGTCGCAGGCCATCATCAATGCAACGGTCAAGGAAATGCAAAACCGTGTCGGCCGGACAGCGGATTTGCGCTCGATCGTCCTCACCGGTGGTGGCGCAGCTCTGTACGAAGCCTCGATACGCGCCGCGTTTCCGCGCGTCCAACTCGACGTGCTCGACGCTCCCTGCTATGCCAACGCAAAGGGCTTCCTGATCGTTGGTGAGGCAACGCTTGTTCGCGAACGCAAACCGGTGGGAGTCGCTGCATGATTGGAAAGGCCGTGGTCAAAGTCACGCTCAATGAAGCGACGGACCCTGATCTTTTCGCCTTCATCAAACAGTTCGACAACGAGCGCATGCGCGCGGGCGCACTCAGGGCGCTCGCGCGAGCGGCGCTCAACGGGGGGGACGCGAAACGTGTTGCATCCGACGCTTCCGTGGAGCCGGTCATGCGCATGACTGAACCGGCGACGCCCCAGCCGAAAACAGAAGTAGCAGAGATGGTTGAGAGCGATCCCACACCGATCTTCTCTGTCGATGCTGCCCCGGCCACGGCGCCAGAACCGCTCGAGTCGCGCGCTGCCGAGGCGGCGATCACCGGCACACCGCGTTTTAACACGGACGCTATCGCCGACCAGTTCGCCGACTTCTAGTCGCGGCCGATGTCCTTGACTTCGCGCCACATTTGCGAAGATAGGTCATCGGCCCGCGATAGAGGGCTTCACTAACGGAGTAGAAACGATGGATCTCCTGCACGTACTCACTAACACGGACTGGACTCGGGCCGCGCGCTTTTGGCTCCTCGTCGCAGTCGGTGTTGCCCTGTGGGAATCGGCGTATCACCTTCGCAGCGCGGTGCTTTCGTGGCTTCGAAAGGATCGCGACCATGCTTGAGAGATTCTGGGCTCTCGATCCGCTCGCACGGCGCGCGGCTATCGCCGTCGGCCTTGCGGGATTGATGTTTGTCGACCTTCTCTTTCCGACCTGCGATGTCACGGTGTGGGTCTTTTTCATCTGCGGCACCGCCTTTCTTTGGGCGATCGGAATTCTTCGCCCATTCCTTATCATGATGTACTACCTTCTGCGGACGGTGATCCGAGTCAAGACGCGGCCGTGGTGGTGGTGACAGAAGGACGAGCGGTCCGTACAGTCGAAAAAAACCCGGCCATCGGCCGGGTTTGTCTTTATGGGGTTGAGTCAATGCAACAAGGCAATAGCGTGAGCTCGACCCTGATGGCGAACGCAATAAGTCCACGCGTCATCCAGATCCAGGCCGATCTTTTCGGGTTTCGTATTCACTGCCCGACGCCGGTCGATCACATCGTAAGCCTGCGCCTGCGACTTGCCGACCCGCACCGAACCGTTTTCAACACCCGAAGTAGCGACAATCTCAAACCGGCCAACAATCATCTTGAACATGCTTCTCTCCATGAGAAAGGCCCAGACGGATTGCGGCCCCGGCGGGGACGAATCCCCACCGGGCGGTTAAGAACAACTACTGAGCGGACAAAGCCGCTGTCAATCAGATGCGCAGCGCCTCGCGCGTGCTGCCGAGCCGCACAGGGACGGCTGGACCGCGAGGCTTGTTACATGACGTCATCCATTCGTCCGCGAAGTCAGTCCCGCGAACCTTCGGGCGGTGAACGATGGTGGTATAGCCGTCGGCGCGAAGCCGTTTCGCAAGCGCCAGCGCATCAGCCATCCCAGGAGACTTTCGCGTCTTCGGATCAACCGCATCAAAATCCGCGAAGATGTGCACTACGCGAATTCCATAGCCTTCAGGAACAACGAAATCGGAAAGCAGCACACGGTTGAGGCAGTACCACACCGGCACGCCGAAAAGCATGTGCGCGCCGAGCACCGATTCCAGCCCTTCTCCCACGCCGATCTCGCCGTTGACCGGATCCATCAGCCGGACTGCGCCGCCGTTGAGTTTGTGCAGCGTCACGTCATTCATCTTTGAAGGCAGGACTTCGCCATCGTTAGTGATGATCGTTGCCTTCGCAGGCTTAGACCGATCTAGGAACGTCCGGTGAAGTGTGCCGAGGCGTCCATCAGGCAACGTGAATCTGGCGAGAATGCCGGGCCACTTTCCAATGACCTTTTTTTCGTGCCGACATTCGAGCATTGCCAGACGCAGCGCCGGCGACGACGGAAGGTCGAGACCGGGCACTCGCGCACGTAGATACCTCGACACGAGATCGTCGTGCCCGTGCACCACGGCGCTGTTCCACATCGACTCCAGTCGCTTTCGGGCCCATGCCGGATCGGCCTTTCGACCGGGCGAAGGCGCAGTACCAGAAAATCGCGGCGTATCGCGCGCCGTCAGCGGACCGCCCTCGAGCTCAAGCATCAACTCTCGAAAAGTGATCCCCGCTGCCTTGCAGATTAGCTCGAAGCCGTCGCCGGCCTTCATGCTTCCTTCATTGCACTTGCGGCACACCCAGTCGCCGCGGCCGCGCTTGTTGTCATATGTGAAGCGGTCGTTACCGCCGCAGATCGGACAAGGCGCGCCTTTTCCGGTCAATGAGGTTGCGGGCACTCCGTACTTCTGGAGCAACGCTACCCACTGTTCCGGGGACAGCTTCAGGTCCTTAACATTCATATGTCACTCCAGTAGTGGTGTGGTTGAGGTCGATGCCTTTACAGGCGGTGAAACCGTTGCTCAGAAAAGCCGTCCGTTACGCGTACGTCACGCGGAACGGCTTTTCTCAGCAAGGACGGAGCGCTGCCGGTTGGAGTTACTGAAGAATGCGAGGAAGAAAAACCCACACTTCGCGCCCGGCCACCCGTGAGGGATGGTCAAGGCAGCGAAGGTGAGCAGATACAGGAACAAAGGTGAGAGAGTTCGGGATCAGAAGTGCTGGATGTTCATCACGACTTCTTTTTGATAGACCACAGCCACTTGTCCCATAGGACCTGAGCGCCCGTTCCGTCAAGAATGGGCTCCCCGCGCGAATTGACTGCGGGCACTTTCGTCTTGCCAAGTCGCCGGACTTCGACGCGATCACCAATGCGGCAGTGCGTCTCGGCGATTGCGTCACGCAAGCCTTCGCCCTGCAACAGGCGGGTCTGTCCACGGTTCTCCAGCGTCAGGCAGAACGACTCGTAGGTCTTGCCGGGACGCTTTCCATCGGGGAACTCGCGCTCGCCCCACTCCGTTACGACGCCGTAGTGCGAACGCTCCGTGCGATGCGGCCCCGACGCTTTCGTGGACGACGCCAACGCTGGCGCCGCATTCTCGATCACGACCGGCCTGGTAGCTGGCTTGACTTGCACAGGTGCACGAGGACGCTCTGCCTCTGCGGCCTCACGCTCCCGGGCGACCGGCGAAGCCGCTGCCTTGATCGCCGCAGCGATCGCGTCCCTCAGCGGGCCGGGATGTTCGTCAACGACGGCCCAGTGAGGTTCGAGTGACGGTACGAGCTTCATGCCGACAGGCGTGTCGCGCAACTGGTAATCGAAGGCCGGGCGAAACTGAACGACTACATCGCCTTCGTCGCGGAACAGCCGCACCTCGCCTGCGATAACGACCTGACGCTCGTTGCGGCCCCCTTGCCCTACCACTACCGGTGCGGGCGCTGCCGCCTCTGATACTGGCTCCCGAAGGCCAAAGAGTCCGCTCAGGACTTTGCCGAATGTCGTTGCTGTCATCTCCGGCTCTCCTACAGCAAGGAGCCGAAGCAGCTACGACGAACCTCTTCCATGTCCCGCCTGAGCAGCGGATTTTCCATGATGATGTCCTGCAGCGTATCGGCTGGGTAACCACTGATCTCACATACGTAACGGTACGGCAGGGCGCCGTCCCAGAATTCCATCACCCAGCCAAGGGTTGCGCGATAGTCCTCCAAGTCGATCTTTTTACAGTTTCGAATTCTCTCGCTGATCAGCGCACAGCAGTCCGCCAATGACTCGGGCATGTTGTCGCCCCGACGGCTGTCCCTAGCAAGGCTTACCAGTGCATCGACCATCTTCTCGCGCACCGCTTCGCTCCAAAACTGTGGATCGGGCAACGGATCGGGCTTGAGGGGCGATCTAACAACGACTGGCAATTCGCCGCCGAACATGTCGAGCTGCCATGCCGCGATTTCTGTTTCCATGGGATTTCTCCGAGAAGCGGGAAACCCATGCCCCGCAACGGGAAGGGTTCCCGTTGGGGTGAATTGCAAAGACGCCCTGGAGGGGCGTCCGTGCTGTTGAGGCGACTCGACTATTCGTCGGTGCCGGTCTTAAGAGGAACAACGACAGGCGATTTCGCGTACTGTCGTTTGATAGGTGTTACAGCCGCCGTCGGGACCGCTTCGGCCTGAGGCTTGGCAGTCGTCGGCGTTGCCGGTGTTGTATCGCTCGTCTCTTTCTCGTCTTTCAACGTGTCGCGAATCGCTGATCTGATCCATTTAATCGCGAGGAAGCCGACAAAGAGTGCGGCGAAAAATGAATGTGCCGCGAGCCAAAGCGCAAAGCACACAGCGAGAAACGACGTGGGCGAACGAGTCGCCTTCATCAAGAACTGCTTCGGCATTTTTCTCTCCAGAAAAATTAACGCACTAGGGGATGTCCAGGCTGGAAGGCACTGGACCGTTTCGATGCTCTTGTGAGCAGGGAAATCGGGCGCGCGGAGAGACGCTTTCCTCACGGCTCGGTCAAGACGTGACAAAAGCAGCTATCGGCGGAAGCGAACAGGGGATAGAGCGCGGCCGCATTACGTCACAGGGCCAACAAACTCGAGTCGATGCGTCCAAGACGCGGGGATAAGAGTGACTTTACGCATCGCCAGTCGACCCGGCGGCGGAAAAGCTTCAGAAAACAGGTGTGCTTTCGCCTTTGGAATACGAATCCGGCGTCTTTCACTTCCTTGACTTCCAAATAGCCGTGTCAAGCTGATCTCATCATCAACGCATGGGGCAGCAATGATTCTTGAGATCTTTCTGGGAGTAGCCGCGTGGCAAATCGTCGCTCGAAAAAAACGTCCGTCGTTTGGCGACCTGTTCCGGCGAAAACCCACGGACCGTAGCTCGGCGCTCGGAGAAGCAGGCGAAGCGAAAGCGCAGGCCGCGTTGCGTAACAGCCTGACCGCTCTCTGCGGCGCTGACTACCATCTTTTCAACGGGCCGATCATTGTTGAGCACGCGCCTGGGGCGGACTTCCCCACCGCCGAGATTGATCACCTCGCCGTTACCCCGTTCGGCATCTTCGTGTTCGAGACCAAGAATTGGTCGGGCTATATCAGTCCTGCCTCGGTTCCCGGCTTCCTGACGAGGACAGATCGCGACGGCAAGGCAGAGGACCGCCGATCGCCGCTGGAGCAGAACCGGACGAAGGTCGCCTTTTTCCGCAGCCGCCTTCCCTCGCTGTGGCTCGTCGCCGGTGCAGGTTTGCTGGTTTCTGACGATGCACATCTCTGCCCCGCACTCCATTCCGACCTTTTGTCTCTCAGCGACTTGCCGCACTGGCTCCGCGCGCGACGCGACAGCTACGCTGGGATGCAATCCGTCGACGTGCAGAAGGCTGCCGAGGGAATCGCGGTTTTGATCGAAACGTCCCCTGCTGCGATGGACGCCCACCGCGCTCGGGTTGCGAGGTAAAACTTACCGCTTCACGTTCAGCAATAGAGTAATCGTTTTACAAATGTCATTAAATGTTTCCGAAATGTGACCGATATGTATGTCTTCGGTTCCTGAAAACAGGGAGAGCCTGACCCGCACTCCGGCAAAAGACGGTATGAAAACGCCGTCTTTCACAGGTTGAGCGCGAATCCAACGCGTTACTCTCTCTTACAAATTGCATCAACGGTGCTCTATGTGCGCAGCAAACGACGATGAGTTCAAGGCCATTTATGCACTGCTCGAGGCCTGTGAGGCGGATCGCTTGTCACGCCCTACGAAAGCAGAAGAACTGGTGTGTCTTGGCGAAAACCTCCAGCAAATGATGAAGAAGTCCATTGAGCTGCAGGTTAGCCGGCTTGGCGATACGCCGGGCAATAGACGAGCAGCCGTCTCTTTCTGTTACCGGTTTTTTCGGGAAACGATGGGCATTTCGACGCCGAGCGCCAGAGCATATATCCGGTGCTATGAAAAGTTCGGCGACATCCCTGCGGCGACACGGATTCTGACGTATGGCGAGCTAAACGCGCTCGCCGGAAAGAATGTCAGTTCGGACCATATCGACGCAATTGTTCGTGCGAAGGAGAAAAAACCCGACATGACGCGCGAAGAATTGATGGTCCTCTTCCGGTCCCTCACAGAGAGTGACCGCGAGGACGGACGTGACGAGTCGTAACGGCGGCAAGGCCCGGCAACCGGCTCGGGAAACAACAGTCCGAGCGATCAGCGTCAATAAGTGAGTTAGCGAAGCCACGCTTCGATTTAGGGCGAATGCTCTTTTCAACGACGACAACGAGGGTGGTCGTCCTTTCAACTTCTGGAGAGAAGAATGCAAAATGGCAAGACTTCCAGAACTGACCTGAGGCTTTCGAGCCGGGCGCCGGTTCACAGGATGGTTCCGACAAACACGTACCAGGACGATGACACGGCCTCAGCCGTGGATCTGGTCTCGTTCGATCCGATGACTGAGTTTGTCTTCAGTGTGCAAGACCCGAACGCAGTGTCGCGCGACAGGATCGCGGCGGCCGCGCGTGAGATCTTTGGCACGGGGCCCGAAGGCAGCGACTTCATCGCGAAGCTCGTTGAGCACATGCTGTCGGCTGCAGAGTCACGCGCGAAGATCGTTCAAGAGCTGATCATCCTCGGCGGCAACCTTCAGCAAATGGTCAACATGGCCATCACTCATCACACCGGTAAGGTCGGTGACACACTCACTGCGCGCCGGAAGGCAGCGCAACTCTGCTTTGACTTCTTCAAGGCGGTGCTGGGTATCACACAGCCCAGCGCTCGTGGCTACATTCGCTGCCACCAACGATTTGCGGACGATGCTGAAGCGATCCGTATCTTCAGCTATGGGGAACTGAATCTGCTAGCCGCCAAAGACGTTACGGACGAGCAGATCGAAGTCATCAAGCTCAAGAAACGGGAAGCCGAAGAGCTTAAGGATCCCAGCAAGAAGATGACACGGGATGACGTCGAAAGGCTGCTGCGAGAGTTGCAGCTCAAGGACGAGCAAGTCGAAGACGCCGCCCGCGAACTGGAGAACATCCACGAAATACTTGAGGACCACAAGACTCAACTTGAGGTCACTGAGCGCGAGAGCCAGCACCTCAGGGAGCAGCTTGCCACTTACGAGCGTCATCTTGCCGAAAAAGAAAGCAGCATCTCCAACCTTCGCACCGCACTGACCGAGCGCACTTCCGGCTATCCGGCGATGGAGCAGGAACTGGCTGCCAAAAACAAAAAGCTCGAGGAGCTTTCGCAGCAACTTGTTGCTGCCCAGAATGCGCCAGCGAAAGTGGAAAAGGTCGAAGTTCCCGTTGAAACGCTTCCCGCAGGCTATCAAACAACCAAGCAAGCGGTGATGGCAGCGCTCGAGGAACTCGAAGAGGCAAAGAGCAGGACGCAGGCTCTCAAAGACGAACAAGTCAACATCGAGGCGGAACTCAGGCGTCAGCAAGCGGAACTGATTGCCAACAAGGCAGTGCACACTTCTCTTGAAGCGCTGACCGCCGCCTGGGAGGACGTCAGCGGCAAGATGAGCTCGTTCCAACTGGCTGTGCTGGCATCCACGGATCCGAAGCAGTACGACCCCGCGCTCGAGGCCCTGGCTGCGCAACTGCGCAAGTATGTCGCCGAAATCGAAGCGGCGTTGCAACGGTAATAGACCGATGCGATAGCGAATGGCGCCTCGGACCGGGCGCCGGATCAACACGAAGAATGAACAAAAATGTCTACTGATAAAGCTCTCAGCACCGAAGCACGCAACGTACTGCTCACCCCGTGGTTGGCTGAAAAGATCCAACGTACGAACTTTTCGCTTACCGACTTCATGTTCCTTGCGCTCGCCGGACATTCCGAGCTCGAAAGCATCTTTGGCGTCTCGCTCGCCAACATGGACACCTTCCGGCAGCATGCCGCCGCGAAGGCAACGCTGATGAATCTCCCGTTTGTCGCGCTTGCTCCGGTGCTTGAAGATCCACGCGACTGGGAGACTTTCGTCGACGGCGCAATGGACTCACATAACGTCGAGAGGCTAACCAGAGAGATGCCGCGGGTGGATCAAATCACTAGCCGCGACATCTATCATTACAATCAGGCGTACGTCCAGCTGCTCAAGGACGTGTTGCACATGAACGTCGCCGCGATCCCTCTGCTCGGCATTTCCAGGGAACTTGCGTCGTATCTCAAAGGGCTGCCGATGGCGCGACTCGACAACGCGATCGGCGCAATCAAGTTCCCGTTGTTCCGGTGGCGTTTCCACGACGCGAATTTCTGGATGGAATTTAGCGCTGGCTGGCTTACCGAAGAGACCGTTGCGCACTACCTGATGCACACGTCGCCCGTCAGCACCGCATCGCTGCCTTATCAGAACGCCTGGACGGATCTGCGGCTTGAACGCAGCGACAAGGAAGTTTTCGCCCGAATGATGATGGCGCAAGGCTGCCGAGCTTCGACTGCGACAAATCTTTTCAACCTCAATCCGGGCAAGGCTCGAGCCACATATAAGCACATCCACGGCGTTAGCTCTCCCTGCGGATGCAACCCAACGTCGCTCACCTGGTATGTCGAACAATCGGTTCATCGGCTCCAGGCGACGACATACGTGTGGCTGTACCGCAGCGCCCTGGACAACGGCGGAAATATTCCCGAAGCGCTGATTGCGGCGAACGACATCATGGCCAAGACGTTCGGCAAGAGTCTTGTGATTACCGCAGATCGTGGAAACCATCTGACGCGAGCGATGGCGCTCGACTCACGCCTCACGATGGCGGCCTGTCGCGGTTGCGGCACCGATTATGTCCTGTCCAACGGCGAGGGAAAGATCGAACTGGCGAAAGACTTTAGCTGCCCCGGCTGCAACTACCTTCTCTCGCCAAAGAGTCAGGTGAGCAAGCGCAAGCAACCACATTAAGGGAGGTCGCGCCATGCATCAGGATTTCGCGGTTCAGATTGGGTTGGTGGTCTTTTCGCACGATGGCCGCGTCCAGTTCGGCTGGCGCGATATTGAAACTGGCGAATTCCACGCCGAAGCCGACGGCCAATGCATCCCGGGTGTGATCGGCGTAGTGGAGTTCACAGCGGACGTGATGCACTGATATGCAGGACTTCGCTTATCTTTTTGGCGACAGCGCCGCGGCTTGGCTCAGAGGCCGTGGCGACGCTCGCTTCCCACACTACGAGCGTCATTACAGAGCCGAGCGTCAGGCGATGCCCGAGACGTTCGACCTCGAAACAGCCAACGAACAATATGCGAAGCGGTGTGAGCAACGATCCGGCGCCCGATTATTGCGCGTACTGGACAGCAAGGCGTTCAAACATCTGGTGTTCTTCCTCATTATGGCGTGGGGAGGATCACTGCTGCTCACAACGGTCGGCAAACAGCAACCGGTCGCTGCGGGTGTCGTGCTCCTCGGAATTTTTGTTGCGATACGCATAAAGCGAAGACGAGAACAATCCCGGCGGCGCTAGCAAACGGTTGCGTGCCTGCAACGAAGTACTCAGACGGAACTTACCGGCTATTACAATTCGTCGCCGAGGTCACTAGCTGAGCAACGAGCGCAGGTCAGGACGCTCACTGATCGCGGGTCGCCTTGACTTCAGATGGCGCTCGATAAGATGAAAGTACGGTTGTGCAAAGGGGCACAGCCAATAACACTCCGAGGAAGTAAAGCAATGAAAAAGAACATTTCCGCTCTCACGGCTATCTCTTTTGCAACCGTACTCGCCCTGTCGGCGTGCGGCGGTGGTGGCGGGGGAAGTAGCGGTCAGCAGACCAGCGCAGCTGCACCCGCAACGAACAGCGGTTCCCTGCAAACTTCTGTGGCGACGCCGACATATGCGAGTAGCTCGATGCAAGCCATGACTTTTGCGCAACTCAATTCCTACCGTCAGTCAATGGGAGTGGGCTTGCTCGCGCAGGACGCGGCGCTCGACACGGCTGCAAACGCGCATGCGCTGTATCTCGCGACGAACGTGGGTAACGGCAGCATCCCTGCTTTGACCCACACGGAAGTGTCGACGAACGCCGCCTATTACGGCGACACGCCGCCTAGCCGTGCACAGAAGGCTGGTGTTTCATCTACCGTATCTGTCGGCGAAGACGTTGGAGCCTGGCTGGTCAATTCGCCCCCGACTGCGAGCGTAGATTTTGCCAATTGCCTGCCCAAGTTGCTGAATACGATGTACCACCTGGTTGGGGCGACTGACACATTCCAGACGATCGGGATCGGTTTGGGGTCAGCCGACGGCAGCCATCTCATGACGGGTGGGATCATGAACGCCTGTACGTTGGATTTCGGACGGACCGCGAGCGGACAACAGATGCCGACGACCGCGATCACGCATGTGCCACTCTCCAACGAGACGAATGTGTTCCTGCAGATGTTCCCGGAAACTCCCAACCCGGCACCGGACCTCGCCACGCCCGGACGGCCGATCATGGTGCGCGTGAACGCAGCAAATCAGGGTGACGTACTGACCGTGACGAGCTTTACGCTGACGACGTCGAGCGGTTCGGTTGTGCCCACGCGGATCATTGTTCCGTCGCAGGCCCTCGCGGGATCGACCTCTAGCGCTACCGCTGACGTAAACAGTGGTGAGCTTCCTGCAGGGGTTGCTTTCCTCCTTCCGCTGGCACCGCTGTCGACTAGCACGACCTACACGGTGTCGTTTTCGGGTGCGCGTGATAGCACGCCGGTCAACGTGACGTGGTCCTTCACGACAGGCACCCAGCAGTTGTAATCCGGTCCCAACAGCAATACCAAAGCGCCCCGTGGTTTGACCACCGGGGCGCTTTTCATTTTGGGAGGACTTTACCGTCGGCGTGACTAGATCATTCGATTTACACGCGTGTCAGCTGAACAGACTGACACGCCAATCACCTCACAACGACGCGAGAGGGTCGGGGACGATCGAGAGGCATCACACTCTTATCGACTCTAGTTCCCACCGCCGCAGCCCGGCTTATTGTTGGCGTTCGACACAACCCAGACGGCATCAATATTGTTGCTCGGACTGACGGCGCACAAGGCTCCATAATCGTTGAATTGGCCGCACTCTGCCTGATAGAGCGGACCGACAGCGCCAACCAGATACAGGGTATCGTTCGTTGGCATTCCATAATTGCCCAGGTATTGCGCCACGGACGATGTGCCCAACTCGGCGGCGGTAGCCAGAGACCAGTACGAATACGGGAAGCCGTCGGCGGGTTGGGCCGCCTGCGAGTATCCTGCCGGCAACCTTGCGGCGCATTGAACATTGGGGTCGAACGGCAAAAAAGGCGGGTTGCAGGACAGCCCGACCCAGGACGACCCGTTCCACCACGGTGCGGAAGCCTGGGTCCACCCGGACGAACATGTTGGCGGCGGCTGATATTGACAACTGGGCGCCGACCACTGCGCACCTTGCCACACAGCGGGAGAAAGCGTTGTCCAGCCAGCACCCGCCGAACACTGAGTCTGCGGAATGGCTGCGTGGCTAACGGGCGACCCGCACGTCGAATCCTGATAGCCTGGCGAGCACAGTACGGGTTTGGCCAACGCGCCCTTCCCTGCCGCCAGCAGAATCGCCACCGACAGGACGCCCCAAAAGTTCTTCCAGCGTTTCATCTAGTTATCCTTCTCTTTTCGGGAACTAATACGCGCAATAGGTCGAGACGACGCCTCGCGCGCCCGGAATCGGGCTACCAACACCGTCGTAAATGAGGATCGTCCACGGACCCGTGCCAGTTACGGGCCCGAAGTTCACGCCCGTTGTCGGATCGACGGAAAAGTTTTGCGGCGTCAGTTCGATCTGAGCTAGCCCACCATTCGGACACGTTGGCGCGGGGACGACACTGCCGTGAACGACCTGCCAGTACGCCATGCGCAGAATGCGACCTCCAATTGGCAGCCACGTCCCGTACAGACATTGCAGTAACTGCCCCGAACCATCGCTGTTCGCTGACATCGCGGTGCCGGAGCATGCGGTCCCCGGCACTGCAAGGTTTCCGACCTTCACGAAACCGTCGACCGCTGCATTACCGTGTACTGCTGCCGCGCCCGCGTCCAGCGGAGCCGGCGCGCTACCTGCCGCGTTCTGCACGTAGAGGGTCGACGGCGTACGAATCGCATTGCTTACCGCGACGTTCGATGCCGCCAGTGCGGGGGCTGCTATCGTTCCTTGCGCGTCGATGTTCTGGACGTTGTGGAGACTCACGCCGTTCACGTTCTGGTCGCCCGTCCACGTAAGACTCCCATCGCGCCGGATATAAACCGAACTGCCATCATCGTTGGGACCGTTCGTCGCCAGGATTGTCGCTGCCTTGGCACCAAGCGGATTGGCGGTTGTGAACGATCCGTTGATGCCGCCGATCACGGCCGGGTTCTGGGAATTCGAATAGCCAAACTGGCTTGTCCCGGCCAGCTTTGAGCCAGCCTGAGCCACCTGGGCTGCACCGCCTACGTCAGGCTGACCACCCTTGAGCAAGGGCTTCGTCGGATACATCGTGAAAGCCACGCGGCAGTTGCCCGCCGCCTGCGTGCAGCCGGCGGGTATCATCGTCATGGAGGTCGCATACGAGCCGCCCCAGAACGGTCCTGCGCTATGCGTCTGCTTCAGATTACCTGCCGCGACGAGTTGCGCGAGTGTTGGCGGCGTCAACGTCGATACATTTCCCGACGCCGTGTACTGCGAGAGGATCGTCCCGAAGTTGTCTGAGATCCAGCCTTCGAACGCGCTAACGAGCGTCGCTTCGTTCTGACCTTCGATCGACAGCATCGTCGCACGCTTATCCGCGACATCCGCCTTGATCGCCTGCACAGTCAGAATCGCTGAGCCCAGCAGCACGATCATCATTTCCAGCAAGCTGCCCATAGCCGCCCCGGATTACGTGCGCGACGTGTAAAGCTGCAACGTCGCGTATGCGCCTCCCGCTTCACAGGCTGTGCCTGCCGTGGTGCTGCTAAAAGTCGTCGTTGGACCGGCGAGGGTCGTTCCGTTCGCTGCCACCTGCGAATACGTGTTTGTCAACGCGGCCACGCTCATCGAACATACCGCTGCGGGGACCTGATAGGACATGATGAGCGAGTCATTGGCCGTGCTCAGCGTACCGACCGAGATCGTCACTGGCTGGTTGAAGATACCCTTCAACGACGACTTGTCCGACGCCAGACGTGCGCCTGCCGCGTCGAACGCCCGGTTCGTGGCAAGCGTAGTCAGTGTCTCAGTGGAGAAGTCGGCGTCGTTCTGTGTGGCATTCAGCATGCCCGTATGGAACATCTGCGCCTCGCTCGTGAACTGCGACGACTTGATCAGGGTGTAGACATAAGCCCCACCCTTGATCACCGCGATCGCCAGGAGCGCGGCGCCCGCCATGTAGGCACCCGCCTCGATCAGCGACAGCTCGCCCGACTGTTTCCTGCGTCGAGCCATCTGGAGCAAACGCAAACGGGTGGCCTTAGTCATTTCTTGTTGCATAAATCTTCTCCCAAAGTTCACGCCAGTTGACGTGGCTGAAAATGAAACTGCAGGTCGAGCGCTTACTGCGCGCCGGCTGTCGGGATGCCACCGCTCATGTTCACGGCTCCTGTGACGACATACGAACCGACACCGATGGTCAGGAAGGCGATCACCGCGAAACAGAGCAGCACGTAATGCGTCAGCCGCGCGTTTCGCTTTACGGCCTCCACCACACGCGTAAGCGAATCGCGACCGAGCGACTTGATCGCCGCTTCAAACTGGTCACGGCCCGCTGCATCGGTAATGGTGTCTACGATCATTTCCGAGAAGATGCCAGTGTCAAGAGCCCGCATCGGCTGATCGGGACGCTGCGTGAGACGCTTGCTCATCGTGGTCAGATGCCAGCGCATCCATGGGTCCGAGGATTGCGCCACCCGGTTAATAGCCGCCCGCAAAGTCAGATTGGAATCGAACAGCCCGGCCAGCGACACAATCAGCAGCGCTGCGCGCATGTCACGACGGTTGCGCCACATGAGCGGAAATCTGTCGAACCGGTTGCGCAGCGGACCGACCCAGCGCTTTAACGTGTAGAAGTACAACGCAATCGTTCCGATAATCAGCGAGGCCGAAATCCACCAGTACTCGTAGGCAAAAGTATCAATATGGAACAGCAGGCGTCCGACATCGGGCCATTGCTCTAACGGCTTGATCTCGACAACCTGCGGGTAGATCATGCCGCCGAACATCATGCAGAAACCGTACAGATAGATCAGCAGAAACGTCGGGTAAGCCACCTGCAGCGTGGTCTGTGATGACAGCGTGCGCTTTGCAAACGCGGCCATCTCGGCAAGCTCGAAACCTCGGGCTACCGCGTCTTTCTGCGTTGACTCGTCCGCGATATCGAACAGCGTGTATTCGTCGCCTGGAATGAACGGTTTGATCGCGGCGGAAAACGAGTCACCCTTCACGAGGCGCTCACGGACTCGCGCAAAGACCTTCCACTCGATGCGGTCGCGCTTGCGGTTGCGGTTCTCATAGGTCTCGAGACGTTCACGCAAGGTCTCCACGTCCCGAAGACCCTTCTTCTCAATATCCAGACGGGTTTCCTTATAGAAGGTCTCGCGCACGCTCTGGAAACGCCAACGTGCGATCCGCATCTGCGTCGCCTCAGGAAACCTGGCGATCAACGAACTCAACATGACCCATCACCCTCGTTACAGTTTTCCGTCAGCACCCGGCATCACGCGGTATTGCGCGAGAGCCTGCATCGAACGGTTGATGAATTGTGGGTCGATTTCACCGCGGGAAGCCTTGAAAAGAGCGTGTTCATATAGCGTCTTTCCGGTCATGTCCTCGTTATCGAACCCTGTCCTGCGCTCGCCGCGCCACACGGCACGCGCACCGCGCCAGTCTCGTGCAGCAATCCGCTCGCGAAATTCCTCTGTAGGACGGTAAAGCTCGGCCACGAGTGTTGGGCGCGTCGTGCCGCCGGCGACCTTGCCGTCGCGCGAAAACAGTCCGTCGAGGCGGCAAGTCGGGCAACCCGCATGGTCGCGGCAAGCCATCTTCGTCGTGTCGAGGCCGAACTTCGAGCGCAGCAGCTCGAGATCGCTTTTCTGCATCACATCTTCGGCCGGCAGCTTGCAGTCTTCGCACAACGTCGGGACCAGCTTCTGATTGCCGACGGCATTGATAAAGCCTTCTGCCGCCAGTTCGTCGATCGGCAACTGGAGGCGGCCGCCCGCCATACGCATGACGGCTGAGATAATGTCCCCCGCATGCAACGAAAAGCGAACCGGGTGTCCCGTCAGCGCCAGTTCCGACACCAGTCCCATCACCACGCGATCGCGCACTTCGGAGATGGTCACGTCATCCGGGTCCATACGCATGAGCGTACGGATCACTTCTGCGTATTTGCGGTTCGCCTCGTCGTCGGACTCGTCCGGACGGCGGATGATCGAAATCTCGGATAGCCACGGCAGCGGATACTCGGACGGCTCACTCACAGCAAACTGCTTCTTCAGTTCGCGATCGGGCAGCATGTACGACAGCGCACGCAACAGCGTCGTCTTGCCGGAACCCGTTTCGCCCGTCAGAACCGTGACACCGCCGCTCACGTAATTGAGCGTGTCGATCAGGGCAAGCTGACTCGGAGAAAGCCCCATCTGGTCCGGCATGAGCACCGAATAGTTCTTGAAATTGCCGTCAAGCAGACGCAGGCCAACGTCGTAGCCGCCGACCGTCGAAGCTGATTGCCAGCGCAGGTTGACGGTGTCCCGTCCCAGAACAAGCGGGATCATCGCCGACTGCGGCGCACTCGGCTGAAATGAATTGCCCGAGTTCGTGTTCTTTTGTACAAGGTCCGAATACGCGGCGGACAACGCCCGGCGTACGATGTTTTTCGGAAGCCGCCGGTATGTGTAGAGATCGCCGTTCACGCGAAAGCGCACCTCAACTTCCCCGAGGAAATCGCGCGGCTCAATATGCACGTCGCTCGCGCCGTATGCATGGGCGGCTTCGATGATGTCACGGAAGTTGCCGATAGCCCGAGACGCCTCGCGTTCGCCTTTCAGGGCGACGTCGCGCTTTCCTTCGTAGATCGCCGCGATTACTTCCTCGGTGGCGATCATTTCCTCCTGCACCAGTAGATCGTGTGCGGCGAGGTCTTTCAGGAACGTCGCAAACTGCGCCCGCTCGCTGAAGCGGGCCGTGGCCGCAACAATTGCGATGCCCGGCTGGATCTCCACGGCAACGAATTCCTTGCGCACCGCTGCCGATATGCGCAGTGTCGAGTCTGCGTCAACGCCAGTAATGACGCGCTTGAAATCGGGCAAGGCTTCCGCTGACACCAGCGCGGGACGTCCGGTCATCGTGCTGGTCGGCTCTTGCTCGTGGCCCTCGTCTTCATCGTTGTCCCGCATGGACGCGGCTGCCGCACGTCTCGCAGCCTGCCCTGTCGCAGCACTACGCACGTTGGCGGAGGCCGGCGCCGTTGCAGGCGCCGATGCGGGAGCCGGTGCAAGTGCCGATGTTTCGTCAGGTGTTCCATGATGAGAGAACGTGACGGCACTTTCATTCCACATAGGCGCGCTTTCGGCCACAACAGCGGGCCGAACAACTTCAGCGCTCGAAGGTGCCGTGGCGCGCGCGCGATCAATAGGGCGGGACTGCGCTGCAATCAACTCGTCCAGCTCACGCAGCGCCTTCTCGCCTTCCGCATACACGTCGCCAAGGGACGCGCTCAGATCACCCGCGCCCACAACAGGGTCCGGCGTCCGCGCCGTCGGAACATCTTCCGTTGTGGGCGCGGGCGTCTCAACAACCGCGCTCGCCTCACGCGTAGCCGTCGCAGTATGCGGCGCTGACCCGGTAGCGTCAGATTCCGTAAATTCCTCGACATCAGTGATGTCGTCACCGGACAGCTTGCGACCGAGAAACGACACGGTCGGATTGATCGCCTTCGTAGGTTCGCTGAAGTGCGGTTCCTGCGCTGCGCGGGTCGCGCTACGCCCGCTTTCCACGAACGCTGTTGGCCTGATGCCGCGCAACCGCTTCAGAAATCCGCCGCCAGCCTGATCTTCGTCCGTCTCGTTGCCAGAAAAAAGACTCATTACCTTATCTCCCGTTCGGACCGAACGAACCCACCCGAGTACCCATAGGAAGCGGGCCGCCAAGGTCAGTGATAGCCTGCACTGCCGCGCTGTCTCCTGTCGGGAGCGACGCCGCAGATGTCGAGATGACTTCAGACCACGTCCGCTTACCTTCCGAAACGGCAACGTGGTAACCATCGACGCGCGTGACGACCCAGCCGTTAATCAACTTTTCACCGCGCGTGGCGGAATAGATACCGCCCTGATAGTCGTACAGCACGTGAACTCCGCCCATATCGCTGTATGCACCAACGAAAGTGACGGGTGTCGTACGCCGCGCGGGCGGATCAACTGGCTTTGATCCTTTTGGTACGACCACAGCCGGGGTCACAGGAGGTGCCGGCGGTGCCGACAACGGAGCGTTCAGACCGATACCTTGCGCGGGCGCTTGGGTCGCGTCCGTCTTGCGCATCGAGTTGACCAGGTTCTGACGTGCAAGACCGTCAATGTCGTCCAGCGTCAGGTGCTTTTCATCGGCATGCGCGAGGCTCACGATGCAGAGGGAAAAAAACGATGCCGCCGCAACGCGGACGGTGTTATTGGAGAACATAGTATTTACCCTTCGCCGTGAAGTGAACGCCGGTGCCGTCTTCTTTCAGTTCAAGCTCAAGCGTGTCGAGAGACATGTTGTCCGGCAGGTTTGCGAGCAGTCGGCTTTGCCACATATAGCCTTCGATCGTCCAGTCGCCCGCCTGAACGACAGGTCCGGACAAGTCCCCTGCCATCGGCTGACGGGCAAGGACGCGCTGTGGTGGCCTCAACGTCACGACGTAACCATGACTCATCAGCTGGTCGGGCCTGGTCGAAAGACGTTGAGGGTCAGTCTGAAGCTGCTTGATGAGCGCCTGTGCCGTGGGCCATTGCTTTGCCTGCGCCAACGCGACTTTCTGCATGTGGGGGACAGCGGGTCCTTTGGTTTGCAGATGAAGACCGTCAGCATTGAAGACGACGGGACGCATCTGTGCTGACGCTCGAGCGTCGAACTCTTTAAATGTTCCGCCCTCGCGCTTGAAGGTAATGGAACACGAACCGGTGACGCCACACGACGCCTTTTCGAACTGCCATCCGGCCACGTTGGTCTCCTGGTGACCAAAAGTGTCCAGCAGCACGGGCGCAAGTTGCGAAGCAAGAGGCAAAGGACCGGAAAACACGCGCGCGACCGCAGTCTGATATTCCTGCATGTACGTCGGCGGCGGCGCTGCTGGCGGGGGGGGCGGATTGATATAACTGATCGCCTCGCTCAGACCGTAGATCACCGCAACCGCGATGACCGTTAGCGGTACCGCCTTTGGCACCTTGACGGGCAGCTTCTTGACGAGGCCGACGTTTTTGCCGCGGAGCAGTTCGCTCGCAGCAAAAGGCTCATCGAGGTCTACCAGATCCGCGCCGTAGCCGATCGTGACCAGATCGACACGATCGCGTACACACTCTTCCTCAAGAGCGACGCGACGCGATGCCAGCGCATTCAGTGGGACTGTTTCATCGGTACGAACGGCGCCACGCACAACGAGCACGGCGTGAACCCGCTGCCCATCCTGGATCAGGACCAGCACGGCAGGTTTGGAACGCACGCGCTCGAGCACAGCGATGCGCGCGGCCGCGGAATAGAGCTTCACACCCTTGCGCTCGGAGGACTCCGGCGCGCAGAAGCCCGCTACCGTCTCATCTTTGCCCTTGATCTCGACGAAGTGTGTCGCGTCGAGCTCCTGCGCATAGCGTCGACGCTCGGCAGCCCCACCCTTCGTGGCGAACGCACGCCACTCAAGGCCAAAGACGAGCCTTGCTTTCTTTTCGTTGGGAATGTTTTCGAAATGCATCGCGCCACTCACATCGACGGCACGACGTTCGCGGTCAGCATGATCACCTGGAACGTCTTCGCCTTGTTCCAGGCTCCGCTGAAGCCCAGGATACCGTTGTTGCTGGAACCATCGTAGTTGTTCGTCACCGCGCCATACATGACGACCGTTTGCCCATCAGACAGCGCGATGGTCTGGTCATCCTTGCTGCCCACGATATCCGGCAACTGGATCTGTTGTGCCGATGCACCAGAACCCGTGCCAATCGTCGTAAAAGGCCCGTTGAGTTTCGAGCTGTCGCTCCAGTAGGAAAGGATGATCTGGTTGTGATCGTTCACGGACGGCAGGATGTTCACAAAGTCGCCCACAGTGACCGATCCAGGCGTCAGACCCGGCAGACCGGCCCCGCCGCTGAGCGTTCCCGTCGCTGGGGTGGTTGCCGCCAGATAGCCCTTGGTCTCAAACGAACCGATCGACATCGGCAGGCCATTGAGGGTCATCTTCGTCTGGGTGTTGTCCGCGATCGTCTTGCCATACGTGTTGAGCGCATTGATTACCGCGTTCGTACCCGTGAGCGGCGCATTTGGCTTGAGGATCGAAAGTCCCACCGAACCTGCCGAGGTCGCAAGCGATGTGGGCGACACGACGCTGATCGAGTACTGCAGGAGACCATTAGAGATCTTGTTGAAGATGATGTCGGCGCTTGCGCCCGCCTGCGAACCATTGTTCAGCGCGATCTGCAACGTGCGCACGCGGACCGACACCTGGCGCGTCGATATCGCATTCTCGCGCGTAAGCACTTCGCTCATCCGGTCCACGGCTTCCTTCGTGTCCCGCACCATGACAAGGCGGCTCTGCGGATTGACCGTTATCTTGCCGAGAGGCGATTTCAGGCTTTCCAGTTCTTTCGTGATCAGGTCGATTTGATCGAACTTGCCGTCGCGGCCCGTCGACGTAACTGCTGCGAACGAACCCGTATTGGCACTGGTCGTGCCGTTCGCTGTCGACTGCGTACCTGTGGACGTATCCGTGCCCTTCGACATCGACGACTTGATGTTGACTGTGCCGGGAATCGCCGCAATCTGGAACGTGCGCGTCACAAAGCGCGAGATATTGATCGTCGCACCGTCAAAGTTCCACGCGAGCCCCAGATCCTCCGTCAGACCGTGCAGGTACTGCCCGAGCTTCGCGTTGCCCGGCTGCCGGTAGACGGGGTCGACGTTTGTCGGAGCCTGTCCGAGCCCCTGGACCGGAACCTTTGCTGCTCCGTTCCCACCGTTGGCATTGCCTGAGCTCGTCTCGATCAACGCATCGCGCGGAATGAAAACGTCCGGGCTCAGGTGCACGGGGTAACCTGCGGCGTCCGAAAGCATTGTCGCGATCTTCGAGAGTGGCAGGTTCGCCGGTAGGGTAACGGACTTCTCGCGGAACACCGCGGGCAGAGTGGCTTCGTATGCGACTGGGACAAGCCGGTCGCCGAGAAAGGCAGTCTGCACGTGTTCGACGAGGGGCATCGACTCACCCATGCCGGACATTGCGTGCGTCGCGTCGCGCGTCGCCGAGTCATACGCGTTATTCACGTCGGTCTGCGAAACAACGCAACCTGTAAGCGTGGACGCAACGAGGAGGGAGACAGCAGCCTGAAATCGGTTTGCACGCATCGGTTTAGTCCTGGCAGTTGGCCGCGCGAGCGACCACGCGAATTACATTGTTGGAGTGTTCGCAAACGCGTGTCGGCGTGCGCATGTGATTCGTTGCCCGCATCACTTGCGTGAGCACCGAGTCGAAGTCGCCGCTGAAGCTTGCGTTGAATTCAAGCGGCAAATCGTCATCGATCTTCCAGGCAAGTTGCCACCCTTGCTGTTGCAGCCACCGGTCGAGCGCATTGCGCAAGTTGATGTCCTGCGGCGTAATTGAGAAAGTCAGAATGCCGCCCGGCGCTGAAGCACCGGTCGGCCCTGGAAGCACCGCGGGAACGACATCGGTTGATGCCTGCTTTGAAGCCGGGGCGACAGCCTGTGTCGGTTCGGCAGCCGCTTTTAGCGTCAGCGGCACTGAGGCGTGCGATGAAGTGGCGTTGCCCGAGGTCGACCTAGCTGGAGCGGCCATCGCAACAGTTGTGCTCGGCGCGCCGGACAGAAGTAGTTGCCATCCATCGCCTGCCGGCGGCGCTAGCTGAGACTGTGCAAGCGAGGCGGTTGCAACTCCCGTCATCGTAAGCAATGTGAAGATTCGCGCGATCAGTGAGGCGCGGTGGTGGATGGGCATGATGATCATTGGCTTCATGAATTTTCAGTGGGCCGCGCGCTGAATGCGCCGATAAATGTTGTTGGCGTACACCAGTTGCTTGGTCGTTGAGACGGCGTTGTATGCGCCGACTGCCTTCCACGTTGGACCGAACTGTCTGATGTTCGACGCGAGGATCCATGTCCCGACGTATCCGTTAACGCACGCATCGAACAGGGCCCCACGCGTAATGCCATAGCGCCTCAGCTTCGGCAGCCACGACGAATTGATCTGCATGAGGCCGATGTCCTCGGTCCCGTCCGTGTTGACGTTGATCGCATTCGCGCGCATTCCCGACTCCTGTTGCGCAATCGCGCGCACGAGCACCACGTTGACGCGGTGGAACTGCGCAGCGTCGTCAAGGCAATCAGCGAGGGCGGGTGTACTACTGATCAGGGCGCAAGCACACAGGGCGGCAACGGATCGGGCACTCATGTTTTCGGCCGGTCAAAAAAGCGCACGTCGTGTTTGCGCGTGACGTTCACGACGTTTCCGTCCGCGTTGACGATGAACTGATCCGCCGTACCGTTGAACTTGTAATAGCGCCCCTTCTGCTCGCCCGATCCCATATGAGCGACATCCGACACCTTCACGTTGCCGACGGTGTCCGCAAACTTGAAATAGGTCGATCCTTCCTTGTCGAACACGCCCTCGAGGCCCGCGCTGTTTTTCGGCTCAAAGACGTACACAAGGCCCGCGACGCGCGCGACCTCAACACTGTCCGAACCGTTCGACACCACGAACCGCTCTGCCCGGTTAAACGTCACGACATTGCTTGAGTCGTCCCATTTTGGCTTGAGGGAATGCCCGTCCATGTCCCGAAAGACGAGCTCTTTTGCAGGCCTTTGTGAAAAGCGGATCTGGATGTGCGTGTCGTCGCCATCGCGGATCGCGATAGCCCCGAACTTCACCGCCAGCCCGTCCTGGGATTGCGCCTTGTCGGACACCGCCGTCGCACCACTCGCGACTGCGGCCGCGGCAGAATCCGGCACTACGCTCGCCGTCTGCGTTTCCCCAACGATTGGATCAACGGGCGTGGCGCTCGCGACGTAATTCACACCGGTCGACTTGACGGCAGCACGACGCAGCGTGACGTGGTGCGCGGTGAAATCGACGTCCGCATAGAGGTCCACAGCGCCGAGCAGGCGGTCGAGCGACTGCATCCAGTTCTCGCCATCGCGCGTCGCGAAGCTCTGCGCGTTCGTGAGGTCCACGTCCTTCTGCGCCGACCCGGTCCACCCCTGCGGCACCAGTGCCTTAACCATCTGGGCGAGCGGCAACGTTGCGCTCATCGGGCGTGTCGTCTCCAGTCGAGCGCGTGCGCCGATCAGCGCAAGGCGGTTCGAGAAACCCATGAAGCCGGCGGGCATGTCACCACTGCGGTTACCCCGCTCGGAAGTAAAACTGTTGGACTTTTTCCAGCGCGCCGTTGCACTGGACCCGCCGACCGAATATGAAATGACTTCGGGCGTGCCGGACACGACGATGTACGGGCCTTCGGTATGGCCGCCCTCAACCTTCAGGACCTGGCCCACACGCGGCTGCAGGTACGTGTCGGTGCCATCGTTGAACACAAGCGCCGGGCGCTCGGTCATGTTGCCGTTGATCTGGTAGTCGAAGTCGAGCGGATCGGTGCTCGCTGCCGACGCGGACAGCGAGAACACTGCCAGCGCGATAAGGGATAGCGTGTGCTTCATAGCCCGCGGTCGAGTTGGGAGAGATGCTGGATGAAGCGCGCGAGATACTCGCGGCCCGGTTGAGGGTTCGCACTGTGGTAGTACGCCACCGCCTTTACCGCCGAATTCGTCTTTCGATAGTTCTCGTTGAGGATGTCTTCGGCAGCTCGGACGTTGGTGGCAGGTGCGAGCGCATCCCACGGCGACGCGAAGCGTTGCCGGTGGTAGCACCAGTTGATCTGCATGAGGCCTACATCGAAATCGCAGCGGCCGTCGGCGATGAGGAAGCGCACGGCCTTGTAAGCGTCCTCGCGCGTGCGAAAGAAAAAGCCGCGGCCTGCGACGTTCAATGTCCATGGCCAGGCGCGACCGTTGTAGGCCGACTCATTGAGCGCGACGCCCGCAAGGATCTTCGCGTCGACGCTTGTATGCATGACGTCGAATGGTGTCTGCGCAGACGCACAGGCCCAGCCGCCACGGCGCTCGGTCAACGCGGCCTGCGCTTCGTCGTCAAGCGCTGCTGGCTGCAGCCACCCATTGCGCACCAGTAACGCCTGCAGGCTTTCCGGCGCGCCATCAACGAGCACAGATGCGAAGCCACGTGACCCCGGCGTGATGCTCTGCCCTCTTAGCGGTTGAGCCCATGTAAGGAAGCGCTGGAGGCCGCATGCGTACACGGGCCTGCCGGGAAGCTCCAGCACGAACCGCTCGCCGTGTTCTTCAACGACAAAGCGCGTTGGGCTGATCACCGTCTCGATCACTGCGGCACCCGCCGACGAGCACGCGGCCGTCAGCAGCAGCGCAGCGATGGCGCGCCTAGTCATGGTACGGCTCCATCACGATGTCTTGCGTAACCTGCACCAGGAATTTTTCGCCGGGCTTGACCGTGATCGTCGGCGGGATGTTCTGGTTGCGTTGAAGCACGGCCTGGGCAGTCGTCGCAGCCACTTGCCCTGCAGTGCTCCCGGTGGTCGTTATGCCGATCGGGCTTGCCGTCGTGGAGGTCGTTGACCCATTGTCGAAGCTTTTCAGCAGTACAGCGGTGATGAAGCCCGCCCCGAAGATCGCCAGGAAGTGGTTGTTGACGTCGCCCGAGAATCCGGCGTACCCGTTCTGGTCAGCGCCCTGCATGCCGTTCATCGGCACGCTCTTGCCGTTGGGTAGTCGCAGACTGGTCGACGCGACTAGCAGCCGCTCCTGACCGACCTTGATGTCGGAACTGTACGCGCCGTTGATAAACGATCCTTTCGGAATCATCAGGCAGTCGCCCCGCAGGCTGTCATACACATCTTCGTCCACCATCAGCGCGACGCGCCCCGGTTTGTCGGAGTTCAGACCTTCGACAGTCTTGACGTGAATGTTGTGCGGAGGAGTCAGCGTGCAGCCGCCAGCCTGTCCGTTGAATGTCGTGCGCTCGATGCCGCCCTGCCCTGCCGTTTCTTTCAGGAACGCCTTGTCGCGGTCTTCTGGTGCCTGGCCCTGTTTGCCCAGCGCGAGCGCCATCGCGTCTGCCGGGTTCTGCGCAGCGGAAGCCGCTGCAGCGCGCGCCGCACGAAAATCGTCCAGAGAGGGAACGCCCGCAGGCGTGGCGGTTGCAGGCTGACTTGAATTACGGGAGGCGCCAGAATGCTTGAAAACCGACGAGGTATAGATCGCGTCCTGCTTGTTGCTGGCGGCGAGAGCTGCTGTGTCGCCACTGCCCGACCCCACCTCGCGCTGGAAATCATTGCCGGTCAGCATCGGCTTTACCGTCGGACGCTGCGCTGCTGCTGCATCCGACGCGGCGCGCGCGGCCGCCTCAGCCGCAGCCGCCTCCTGCTGCTGCTTGATCACTTTGTCGATGTCAGCGGTGCCTGCAGCGGGTACCTCCGTGCTGCTTTTAAGAGCCGTTGCCTTTTTTAGACGCGCTTCTTCCGCAGCCTGATCGCTCGCTTTCAGCTCGTAGTAGAAGCCTAGCGCGCCGATGATCAGTGCGGCCAGCAGCCCAATGCTCATGATGGCGTTGCGGGGCGTCTTGCCTTTGACGATCGCCGCCTGCTCGGCGTTGGGCGTCGCCTGTTCCGTTTTTTTGGGCACGATCAGAACACTCCGAACACGCGCCGGCGCCCACGCATCACCGTCACCTCATCCTTGCCGGAAACGAGGACGATCTCGTCAGCGAGGCGCTGGAACACAAGGAAGTCACCGCGGCGGATAAAGTTGCCGACGACGCGATCGCCGTGATCCTTGTACATCGGCACCGGCCAGGTCTGCGCTTTGGCAGGCATGCGCATCCAGATCGAGTGACCGTCATCGAAGACGACTTCGGGCTTGAATTCGGCGCTACCGTCGACTGAGTAATCCCAGTTCAGCTTGTCGGGCGCAACGGTAATCGCTCCCGAATCGCCGCCGCGCTCCCCATTTGCGGAGCCGCGCCCTGCTCCGTTCCCATCGTCGCGCGCGTTCGTCCGGGCCACCGGCGCGTGCGGATACTGGAAGCGCACCGTCTGATAGAAAAACCCGCCAGCTGGCGACGCGATGAGCGTGAAGTCATACTCGCGCCGGTTCGTCGTCAGGTGCAGCGTGTTGACGATGTCCGCCTTGTGCGGCTTGATGAACACGTGGTTCATCTTGTCGTCGTCGACCTCCCACTGGATGCTGTCGCCCATAGCCGGATCGGCAATCAGCTTCTCGCCCGGCTCGAGCTCGATCGTCGTGAGTTTGAGCGGCGCGGTGAGCACGCGAAAAATCTGGTCGCGGCTGTATGGGAAGACGCCGATGCGAGCGTCGCCTGGCATCGTGAGCGGGTCTGATCCACCGTTGAATGGATTAACCGGACTCATCGGGTCACCGGCAATCATCGCGGCGTTGAACGAACCGTTCTCTGTAGGCTTTTTGGCGTTCGCCGCGGTCATCGGCAACGCTGTTGCCGCGAGCAGGACAAGTAGGCCGAGCGCCGGCCGCTGAAGTCTGGAAGTCATGCTGTTCAAGCTCCACCGGTCCGCTCAAGGCGGAAAAACGGAATATAGATGCCGAAGGGATTGGCGGTGAGTGCTGCGTCGGCCGTTGGCGCGACGATCTGATAGCGCAGGGTCAGCGCATACGACTTGACCTCTGGCTTGCCGGAAGCGCCTGCCTGAGAGGTCGTCGTTGTGAATTCAACGAGGACCGTCTGGTCCTCCAGCAGCGCGATGTTGCGCACGTTCACTTCGCGGATCAGCTTGGGATTGGCCGAGATCTGCTGGAAAGGAGCGTCCTCGCGCAGCCAGCTTTTGAACTGGTCTGTGGCCGCGCCGATCATCTGTGCCTTCACCGAGTTGATGTTCAGCGACATACGCGACGTCTGAAGGCTGTCGGTCAGCACCGGCTCGATCGTGAACCAGCGGACGGCCATGTCACGCATGCTCGTGCGCAAGGCCTGCGAGTCGGGCTTGTAGGCAACAAGTTCAGTCACCACCGGATGACCGCTGACGTCGGCCGAGACCCCGACCACGCGAGTAACGGAAGGCGGCGGCTGACGCGTCCAGACCGCTCCGGCCGCGACCGCAGCGCAGGCGAAAGCGATGAGCATCCAGCGGTTGCTCTCGACCTTGAGCCGCGTGCTGGTCTCGAAGATGACTTTCGATGGATCTTCTTCCTCGGCATACATGCCGGGGGCCGTGGATAGCGCGGCCTGCCGCTTGTTCCTGAAAATGCGCATGGCAACCCTTGATGAATGGCTACCATTGAAACAATTTCTCACAGGCGATTTGCGGCAAAAGGCACAGAGTTTTAGCGGCCTTTTATGTTTGCCTCTTTTGCCGATTGATCCGGCCGAATTGCGGCGTGTAACGCGTTACGGATCAAACCGCGGAAAGACCACCTTTTTTGATAGTCTTTTCGGATCCGCTGGCTGCGACGTTGCGCTATTGTACGTACAGGTAATGTATCGTTTATTGCGGTGGTCTATAAACGATACACAAACCATAGCTGCATAATCAACGACTTAGCCACAAACAATGAAAAACGCGTTATACGTGTACGGGATCAGGAGAATTGCTTCACGTTCAAGGTGGCATTGATCTCCTCGAAGACCTCTCTCGCTGGCGTAAGGCTTGACGAGGCATAGTGTCCAGGCGCTAGCCCGGCAAGAAACCGACAAACGAAAGGCAACGGATTGGCGCGAGTTTTGGCTTCTTTTTTCCGGAGACTGAAGCTGCGTGCACTAACCGACGATCATGAGATTGAATGACCGAAATGAGTAACGCGGCTATTAGTAGGACCAACAGCTTAGGTGACGACCCGCTGGCGCTCGCGGCTCTGTATCGTGCAGGGCTTGGGCTAAAATGGGGAAGCCAAGCGGAGGCAGCAGAGAGACTAACGAGCTTGGGCCCCCGCGTTCGCCGGGCACAGATTCAACAAGCCCTAGCTGTTTCGGCATTTCCTGACGAGATTTTGGCGCTGTTTTCCGACGTTGGCATAGTGCACGAGACAGCCCGTCTACTCGTTCGCGCGAGGAATAAGAACGGTATTGCTTATCTAGTGAGTCGTGCTGCCCTCATTGATCCGGCTGGGAAGTCGCGTACTGAAATTTTGGCGCATCTATGCGGCACCCATCGCGTCGGCTTTCGTGGAACATACAAGAGGGATAGCCCCTTGGCGCTGTACAGGCGCTATCTCGAAGGCGTTCGGCTGAAAACATGGGCAACGATGCGCGAAGCTGCCGAGGTGATGGGCATCGCGCATTCGCGAATCGTGTCGGCATCGGCCGTGGCCAATCTACCCAATGAGCTAACGAGTGTTCTCCCGGGGGATTGCCTGACCTTTGAAATGGGGCGCGCCATTGCAGACTTAGTAGCCGTGCGAGGGGTTGAGGCAATCCGCAAAGAGGCGGTAGCTGCCCGGAAGGTGGTACCACAGCCGAGCCCGCAACGTATGCTGGCGCGTCTTATGGGAATCGACGCTTCACAATTCCTTGCCAAGGTGCGGCGTGCGCCCGAGAGGCGCGGCCGACCGGGCCGTATATTCGTGGAGATACATCTCGACGCGTTGGATCCAGACAGTGAATCGCGCCTTGAAACGCTCGTGGGCTGTCTGAACGTGGAGTTCGCAGGCCGCGTGGCGAACGCTAATAGCGTGGCAGGAGCCAGTAGCGGCATCGTTAAGCCACGCGTAGATCCGCGCCGGCCGTATCTCGCTACGCAGCAGCAACGGCTTAACAGGCCAGCTCCTCTTTCCCGCCTTTCAACACCTCCGCACCTGTCCGGCTCTGTAGGATCGAACCGTGGCACTGCCATGCCTCCTGTTGGCGTTCACGACGATCGATCTGCGCTGGAGCATTGGCTGTCTGATTACCAGAACCCAACGACTCGGAACAGATATCAAAACGAAGTCGAACGTTTGTTGTTGTGGGCCATTATCGCGAAGGGAAAGCCGCTGTCGAGCATTGATGTCATCGATGCCGACGAATACATCAACCAGTTTGCCGTGGATCCTCAACCGCGATCTGTCTGGATAATGAAGGGGCGGCGCTCGCGCAATGAACCGACTTGGCGTCCCTTCCGTGGACCGCTCTCGTACGAGAGCCGGCGGAAAGCGCTCGAAACGGTGAGGAAGTGCTTCGACGATCTGGTTTCGTATCAATACCTTGCTGCGAACCCGTTCGAAACCGTTAGGATCGGTGCATCGTGCAGAACTACCTGAGCGCATCGAGCTATGCCGCGGCCGCAGAATTGATCTGCATCGCCATACGGTTCTTTAATTGCTTCCTGCAACGGAAAGGTAGGCAATTCTGGGAGCATTTTCCGACCGTTACCTCGCCCACAGTGCTTCAAAGTACTCGCGACAGCCTTGGCGTCACGCAGCCGACAGCGGCTCGGCTGCCGTCTCATGGATTTGCTGGCGACCGTCTACAGTTGCTGCAAACGTAAGACGCCCCGTCGGGTAATTCGGGATCAGATTGCCGATGTGGTATTCGACTATTTGCGATTGGCCGATGCCGGCGTCGACTGCTTCCTCATGCGTCGGTTCCGAGTCGTACCCGAAACTGAGAGTGAGGGTAAACGGTTCTAAATCTGTAAACGCTGTTGTATATCTTAGAAACTGCTTCTTTCAAATCTCGAATGGGTGGCTTGGCGGGTCAAGTGCGGGCTTCAGCCCGGCGAAGCGAACACTTGACG
>NZ_JAWRXV010000513.1:0-303 GCF_046534875.1 Paraburkholderia sp. SIMBA_054
CGCGCACCGCATCGGCTCAGTGCAGAACGTCCTGCAGACGATAGTAGACGCCGACGAGCGGCAGAATCCACCGGCGCGCGGCATGCGCCGGCACGGGCGGCCACGGCAGCGCGCGCCACGGGTTGGCATCGGCGGAACCGGACATCACGTCCGCCATCACGCGGCCCATATGCGTGGACATCTGCACGCCGTGCCCGCTGTAACCCATCGAGTAGTAAAGCCCGTCGTGTTGTCCGGCGCGCGGAAGACGGTCCACGGTGATGTCTACGAGACCGCCCCAGCAATAGTCGACTATCGTTGCGG
>NZ_JAWRXV010000514.1:0-302 GCF_046534875.1 Paraburkholderia sp. SIMBA_054
TGTAGGTTGTCGCGGCGTACACGTTAGCGCTCTTACAACGTGGAACGCGTGCGCTATCGGGTCCGAAGTGAGGCGTGTGTGGCGCGACGGCCTACACACAGTTTGCCACCTGGGCGGCAGATACCATTCGCCGCCGTTAGCCCATGCACGGGTATTCGAAGCGGGTGAGGCGCTCATTCAGCGCGTTGGCAACGCACGCAGATAAGGATGTTGCCGTGTGAAGCGTAGGACCCTTTGGGGGCCCTCAGGCACGAAGAAATGTTGGCGGTGTGAGCCGCTTTCTTTTGCCTACTTTTCTTTGC
>NZ_JAWRXV010000515.1:0-302 GCF_046534875.1 Paraburkholderia sp. SIMBA_054
TCACTGCTATACTATTCTCCGCTTCCGATATAGCGCTACGCCACCTCCTATTAGAGAATTTCAATACATAGTGGCTGATACCTTTAAGAATCCATCGACTAAGCTCGCACAGCCTTTTCCATGTTTTATCGAAATTATACACTTCCACATAAAGCCATAATTAAAGATAGAAACCTTTTAAATAAACCCATTACATAACAAAAAAGAAAAACATCTCTGAACAAATCATGCAGCAGATTAGATTTAAATCTCACTTATTCTTAAAAAGGGATTACTACTTATAAGAAAACCACAGTGAATAC
>NZ_JAWRXV010000516.1:0-302 GCF_046534875.1 Paraburkholderia sp. SIMBA_054
ATCCTGAAGAATGTCCAGATTCCGGTGCGTCCGCATTTTGGCGTGATCAGCGTCGCGCCGCAGCAGGATGGGCTAATCGATTCGATTCCGCCTTCCACCTTCGGCGGAAATCTCGACAACTGGCGCGTCACCCGCGGCGCTAGCGTGTTCTTGCCGGTCGGGGTGCCCGGCGCCCTCCTCTCCATTGGCGACCCGCATGCGTCGCAAGGAGACTCGGAACTCTGCGGCACCGCGATCGAGTGTTCGCTCACCGGCGAATTCCAGGTCGTGCTTCACAAGAAAGAAACGCTCGGCAACGAGGT
>NZ_JAWRXV010000076.1:0-44411 GCF_046534875.1 Paraburkholderia sp. SIMBA_054
TTGCCTACTTTTCTTTGCGGCGGCAAAGAAAAGTAGGTGCCGCCCCGCACAGGGGCGACGCATGAAGCACGAAGGCATAACGCGGATGCCAGCGCAAGGGCTAGAACAACCAAACCGGCAGCACCACGAAGGCAAGAAAAGTAGGTGCCGCCCCGCACAGGGGCGACGCATGAAGCACGAAGGCATAGCGCGGATGCCAGCGGAAGCGCTAGAACAACCAAACCGGCAGCGCCACGAAGGCAAGAAAAGCAGGTGCCGCCCCGCACAGGGGCGACGCGTGAATAGCAGACACCGTAACGCGGATGCCGGCGAAAAAACCAAAACCACCCCCGCAGCGTCGCAGACAAAAAAATCACTTCATCTGCACAGACCCTGAAACATTAACGGTCACGGTGGACGTCCCACCTTCCACAGGCACAGGCGCCGCCGCCTTGGCGCTAACATCCGACCGCATGCTCATCATCATGACAGGCCGCGGCGGCACGCCGCCACTATGCCCCACATTCACTTCGCGAATCGTATAACCGCTGTACCCGAAAGCCTGCGCAGCCGCAGTGGCCTGCTGCTTGAACGATGCAATCGCCTGCCCCGTCAGCTTCTGCCCAGCAGCGCGCTCAGCCTCCGGCGACAGTGAAAACTGCACATTCCCAACCTGCATGATCGAAGACAATTGCCCCGCGAGCTTCGATGCCGCCGCGAAGTCGTGTGACTCCAGCACAACCTCCGTGCGGCCGCGCCATGCGGAAATGCGCCCGTCGCGATCCGTCGACGGATAGATCGAGAACGAACCGGTGCGCGCCGTCACGCCGCTCACGCCCTTGGCCTTCTGCAGCGCCTGGTCGGCATGCTGGTTCAACGTGCCCGTCAGCGACGACGGATCGCTCGCTTCCTGTTCGTAGAACAGCGTGATATCGACGACGTCCTGCGGCACATCGGTGCTCGCCTGCGCGTTCAGCGACAGCACGCCGGCCGGCTGATACTGCTGCACAACGGTTTGCGCATTGGCCGCGACGGACGTGAGCGCGAGTGCAACAGGCGCCGCGCAGGCGCCGGCCGCGAGCGCCCATACGAGCGCGGATTTTCTGGTCATTGTTCGACTCCTTCGTTGAGCAGGTTATGCATGCATGCGTCGCCAGACGCAGTTGCGCGTCGCGCGTGGCATGACGCTTGCGAGGCGGTTAGGCGTCTGAAAGGGTCGTCTGGTTCCCGAGTGAATACTCGAATGTCACGCGAACTTGCATATTCATCACGTGTTCATGCAGCGCGCTTCGCAAGCTGCTTCGTGATGAACGCCCATTCCGCCTCCGTAACGGGCGTGATCGACAGGCGGTTGCCCTTCGCGAGCACGCGCATGTCGGCAAGCTCGGGATGCTCGCGCAACGCCGCCAGCGGAATCAGCTTGATCTTCTTCTTGAACACGACATCGACGAGCGTCCAGCGCGGCGTTTCCTGCGTCGACTTCTCGTCGTAGTACGGGCTCTTCGGATCGAACTGAGTCGGGTCGGGGTAGGGCGTCGACGATACTTCAGCGATGCCCGCGATGCCCGGCTCAGGGCAGCTGGAGTGATAGAACAGCACGCCGTCGCCCGTCTTCATGATGTCGCGCATGAAGTTGCGCGCCTGATAATTGCGCACGCCCGTCCAGGGCAGCGTGCGTTGCGGGGCATTCGCGAGATCGTCGATGCTCGCTTCGTCCGGTTCGGACTTCATCAGCCAGTAGCGCATGAGTCGGATTGAACGTGAGATAGAAGGAAGTCTTCGTCGAACAGTCGGGTTCAAACGGTTTGCAATGCGGTGCGCGCCAACCAACGCAAAGCGCACGCCCAAAGAAAAACGGCATCGGATAAAGTCCGATGCCGTTCGTATAGGTCCCCGCCTTAGCCGCTAGGCCGGCATCCTGAACCTGAGGTTCAGAATTGGTCGCAGTTAGCAGCACTTCGGGTACATCAGACAGAGTGACGCGCACACCCGTGCTACAAATTTCCGCAACCGTGCATATAGCATTGGTTCAAGGAATATATGACCTTGGCGAACCAGGCAGGGAAGCTTAAAAACGTTTGCTCTACAACATGGGCCCGACCGCAAAACAATCAAGCCCAACAGAATTTTCTTTACTGCACGCTGCTGTACTGTTGGATCACAGTGTCAAGCTGCTCATTCATCTGGTGCATTGTACGCCGGATTTCTTCGGCGGGAAATGATTCTCCGTGTCGCACGCTGGCTTGCAGCCTAAGCAGTTCCGATGCCAGCGACAATGCCGCCATCACGGCGATACGATCCTGGCCGCGCACGTTGCTATTGGCGCGGATCTTCGACATCTCGGCATCGACACGCGCCACCGCTTCGAGCAGCGCCGCTTCCGTTTCCGCCGAGCAGGCGAGACGATAGGGCTGGCCGAGGATCGACACTTCGATCTGCTTCGTGGTCATGCGTTTTCTCCGTGGCGGGTCGCGTCGTGGTTTGCGTCGTGATTGGCCTGCGCCTGCTGCTCGGGCGCGAGGAGATCGAGTTGATTGTCGGGCTCATGACCGCGAGCGCGCGGCAGCTTCTCGAGGATGGCGTTCAGACGTACTTGGGCGTCGTCGATCTTCGCGGACAGCGCATCGCGCTCCGCTTGCAGTGCGGCGCGTTCTTCGCGAGTCTGTTCGAGTTCTACGCGGGTCGCTTCGCATTCGGCGCGCGCTTGTGCGAGCTGTTCTTCGAGTGCGAGGCGCGCTTCGTTATAGCGTTGGCTGATCTCGATCAGCCGGCCGATGTTCTGTGACAGTGTTTCGAGTTCGGTGAGCATGTGCTGCGTCCTCTAAAGACATGGCATTCTAGCGCGGAATGTCGCACGCTCGGGCATTTGTCTCGTTTCAGGACGTAACAGTAGCGCTTTAACGCGGCATTATCCAGGTGTCTCGTCGCGATTCACGCATTTTTACCCTTGAAAAAGGGACTCTTTTTAACAGTCCACCGTCATCGTCCCTGCGACGACCTCGCGTTTCTTGACGCGTGTGTGCGTCACTTCTACACTTGCGGCACTTTGGTGCCCGCGCGCGGTATCGCGCCGCGCGCAGTTAAACGGGAAGCAGGGAGCGAAGTCCGCCCGGACGAGCCAACCTGCGCTGTCCTCGCAACGGTACAACGACCGCAGTTCCTGCAGGTCGACCCATGCACGCGTCGAGCCATCCATGAGAGCCGATGCCGTGCGAAGCGCCACTGCGCATGCTGCGTGGGAAGGCGGGTCGGCCAGTCGTCAGCCCGGATACCGGCCGGAGGCAAGGAGCGTGTCGCTCCTTGTACAGGCATCGGCCCACGAGGAGCGGGCCGCGCACAGGCCCACAGGACTCTTTCGATGCTCACCTCCGTGTTTGTCCACCCGGCGTATCTGCGCCAGGTGTTTCCGCGCCCGCTGTGTCCACACTTCAGATGCGCGCCGCTTGCTGCGCTCGCCGTGATTGCCTTCGCTTCAGTCCCGCTCGCTGCAAGCGCGCAGACGGCCGGCGAGGCGAACCCATCCGCCACATCCACGGATCGATCGGACAACGGCTCGACCGATACTTCGTCAAAGACAATCCCTACGACTTTGTCACCCATCGTCGTCACGGCCGACCGTCGCGCGCAGCGACTCGCCGACGCGATTCCGCAGACCACGCTGTTCGATCCGCAGGACATCGCGGACAACAGCGCGCGCGATTTGCCGGGACTGCTGCAGTTCGCGCCGGGCGCGCAGATCGTGCGCAACGGTGGGCCGGGCTCGACGTCGAGTCTGTTTCTACGCGGCGCGTCGTCGACACAGTCGCTCGTGCTGATCGACGGCGTGCGCATCGATTCGGTGAGCCAGGGCAACGCGCAGCTCGAACAGATTCCGCTCGACCAGATCGATCACGTCGAAGTGGTCAACGGCAACGTGTCGGCGCTGTACGGCTCGGGCGCGATCGGCGGCGTGGTGCAGGTATTCACGAAGGACGGCGGCAATCATCCGCCGCGTTTTCACTTTGACGTCGAGTACGGCAGCTATCACACGCAGCGCCAGGCGGCGGGCGTCGACGGCGCGCTCGACAAGGACGGCCGCACGACCTTCAGCGTCACGCTCGCGCGCGCGAAGACGGACGGCTTCTCGTCGATCGACCCGGCGCTCGCGCCCGTCAATCCGAACGCGAACGGTTACTTCAACGAGAGCGTGAGCGCGTCGCTGCGCCACAAGCTGAACGACCAGTGGGACATCGGCCTGCGCTACTTCCAGTCGAACGGCAATGACAGCTTCGACAACCCCTTCGGCCTGCCCACCGATCTCAACAATCTGCACAGCAAGGTGCAGACGGCTTCAGCCTTCGCGAACGGCAAGCTCACCGACTGGTGGACGACGCGCTTCGTTGTCGCGACGGGCAACGATCGCAGCAATACGTCGCTCAATGGCGACTACCTGTACCGCTACGATTCGGACAACCGGCAGTACACGTGGCAGAACGACTTCACGTTCGCACGTGACCAGAAGCTGCAACTGGGCTACGAGCATCTCGACCAGACACTCGACTCGAATCAGTACAGCGCGCCCGCGCGTCACGTGAACTCGGGGTTCGCGGGCTACACGGGGCGCTTCGGCAACAGCCAGATCCAGGCGAACCTGCGGCGCGACCAGTACTCGGATTTCGGCGGAGCCAACAGTTACTATCTGGGCTATGGCTACGACTTCAACGAGCACTGGAAGGTGACTGCAAGCTGGTCCGATGCGTTTCGCGCGCCGAGCTTCAACGATCTGTACTACCCGTACAGCGGCAATCCGCTCATTCAACCGGAGCACAGCCATTCCGTTGAAGTCGCATTGCAGTACGCATCCGATGCGCTCGGCCTGCTGAAGCTCACGGCATTCCAGACGCGCTACACGAACCTGATCGACTATGTGCAAACCACGCCGGGCATCTACGTCGCGGAGAACGTGGGGCATGCGAAAGTGCAGGGCATCGAAGGATCGTGGCAGGGCCACGTCGGCAAGACCGATGTGCGCGCGGCCGTGACCTTCCAGAATCCCGTCGATGAAGACACGCATACCGATCTGAACCGTCGCGCACGTCATTTCGCGTCGTTCGCCGCGAACCGCAATATCGGCAGCTGGCGGGTGGGTGGCGAATGGCTCGTGAGCGGCGAGCGCGACGACAGTGGCACGGCACTCGGCGGCTATGGCATCGTGAACGTGTCCGCGCGCTACAACATCACGAAGGCGTGGTATGTGGCCGCGCAAATCCAGAATCTCTTCGACAAGGACTATGAACTCGCCTACACGTACAACACGCCAAGGCGCGGCGCCTACATCACGGTCGGCTGGCAGCAGCAGTGACGCGCGATGAGCGGACTCGTGCAACGTCAGCCGCAACATCAGCCGATCCAGGTCGCGCGAGGCATGAGCGCGAAGCGCGCGCTCGCTATCTGGACGGCGCTCGGCATCGCGGCGCTCGCGGTCTTCGTGGCATCGCTTGCACTCGGCAGCGTGAGCGTCGCGCCGTCGCGCGTGCTCGATGCGTTGCTGCCGTCGGCTGACGTATCGTCCGATCTCGCCACGCAGATCGTTCGCACGCTGCGCCTGCCGCGCGCGCTCGCCGGCTTCGGTTGCGGCGCATTGCTTGCGCTCGCGGGCGCGTTGCTTCAGGTGCTGTTGCGCAATCCGCTGGCCGAGCCGTATGTGCTCGGTGTGTCGGGCGGCGCGGCGAGCTTTGCGCTCGTCGCGATGATCGCGGGCTGCGCGTGGTGGATCGTCGATGCATCGGCGTTCGCCGGTGCGTTCGTGTCGATCCTGCTTGTGCTCGGTCTTGCACGCGGCGCGCTATGGCGCGGCGAGCCGCAGGACGCATCGCCGCGTCTGCTGCTGACGGGTGCCGTGATCGCTGCAGGGTGGGGCGCCGTCATCACGCTGCTGTTGACGGTCGCGCCCGACAGCCGCCTGCGCGGCATGCTGTTCTGGCTGACGGGCGATCTGAACGGCGGCGGCATGCCGTGGCTCGCGCTCGCTGCATTGTGTATCGCGTTGCTCGCGATCGTACCCATCGCGCCGCAACTCAATGTACTGCTGCGCGGCGATGCCGCGGCGCAAGCGCTCGGCGTACCCGTGATGCGTGCGCGGCTGCGCGTCTATCTCGTCGCGTCACTTGCCGCCGCGGCTGCCGTGACGACGGGCGGCACGATCGGCTTCGTCGGGCTCGTCGTGCCGCACATGCTGCGTCTCGCATTCGGCAACGATCAGCGGATGCTGCTGCCCGCAGCGGCGCTCGGCGGCGGCGTTGCGGTGATGGGCGCCGATCTGATCGCGCGCACCGTGATCGCGCCCGCGCAGTTACCCGTCGGCGTGATCACCGCGTTGATCGGCGTGCCCGTGTTCCTGTGGATGCTGCTCCGACGGAGACGCGCATGAACTCACGCAGGAACGCACGCACAAGTGCCGATGCCACGCTGCACGCAGACCAGCTGACCTTGCGCGCCGGCTCGCGCACGTTACTCGATGCCTTCACGCACACGTTCTATCCGGGCGAAGTCTGGTGCATCGCCGGACCGAACGGCGCGGGCAAGACGACGCTCATCTCGACGCTCGCGGGTCTCATGCGTCCAGCGAAAGGGCACATCGAACTGGACGGAACGCGCGTGAACGAATGGCCGCTCGCGCGCCTCGCGCAGCGTCGTGCGCTGATGCCGCAAACCTCGCACGATGCATTCAACGCGAGCGTACTCGACATCGTGCTGCTGAATCGCTTTCCGCATCTGGCCGGCTGGGGCTGGGAGCGAGACGAGGATCGCGCCGCCGCGCATGCGGCGCTCGATGCGCTCGGTCTCGCGGAGTTCGCTGCACGCGACGTGCTGTCGCTGTCGGGCGGCGAGCGCCAGCGCGTCGCGCTCGCGGCCGTGTTATGCCAGGACGCGCCGCTGCTGCTGCTCGACGAGCCGCTCACGCATCTCGATCTGCATCATCAGATCGACTGCCTCGAGGCGTTGAGCGCATGGGCGCGCGGCGCCGGGCGTACAGTGATGTTCTCGTGCCACGATCTGAATCTCGCGCGGCGTTTTGCGACGCACGCGCTGCTGCTCGAAGGCAACGGCGCCGCGCATGCGGGACGCGCGCGCGACGTGCTGACGCCCGAACTCGCCAGCCGCGCATTCGGCTATCCGCTCGTACTGATCCGCGACGGCGATGATGAAGCGCTGATTCCGGCGCTGCGCGCGGCGTCTCGCAACTGAACACGCATGAACCGAACCCTTCACGCAAACACGAACATGACCACTTCGCATTCCCTGCCCGTCGTCGAGCCGCTCGACCAGACATTGCGCGCCGAGCTGCAACGCATCATCGATCTGAAGACCAAGCCACCTGGTAGTCTCGGCCAGCTCGAAGCGCTCGCGCGTCAGATGGGCATGATCCAGCGCAGCACGCAGCCCAGCATCGTGCGTCCCGCGATCATCGTCTTCGCCGCCGATCACGGCATTGCGAACGCGGGCGTGAGTCCGTATCCGCAAGCGGTGACGGCGCAAATGGTGCTCAACTTTCTCGCTGGCGGCGCGGCGATCAATGCGTTCAGCCGCGTTGCGGGCCTCGAACTCGAAGTGGTAAATGCGGGCGTCGCGCATGAGTTCGCGCCGCACGAGAAGCTCGTCGATATTCCCATTGCGCGTGGCACGCGCAACTTCGCGCAAGAGCCCGCGATGACGCGCGACGAAGCACTCGCCGCGATGCGCGCGGGCGCGGACCGTGTTCGTCATCACGCGGCGCTGGGTACCAACGTGATCGGCTTCGGCGAGATGGGCATTGCGAATACCTCGTCGGCTGCGTGCCTGATGAGCCGTCTGTGTGGCGTGCCTATCGACGATTGCGTCGGGCGCGGCACGGGTCTCGACAACGCCGGCCTCGTGAAGAAGCGCAACGTGCTGGCAGCGGCGCTTGCTTATCACCCGGCATCGAACGATCCGCTCGATGCGCTCGCAACCTTCGGCGGCTTCGAGATCGCGATGATGGCGGGCGCGTATCTCGCAGCGGCAGAGGCACGCATGACGATCGTCGTCGACGGTTTCATTGCGACCTCCGCGCTGCTGGTGGCCGACGCGTTCGCGCCTGCCGTGCGCGATTACTGCGTGTTCGCGCATGCGTCGAACGAAGCGGGGCACCGCCGCATGCTCGATCACTTCGGCGCGGTGCCGCTGCTCGCGCTCGATCTGCGGCTGGGCGAAGGAACGGGCGCGGCGCTTGCTATGCCTTTACTGCGCGCCGCCGTGGCGTTCGTCAACGAAATGGCGAGCTTCGAATCGGCAGGCGTCGCGCAACGCGATGCATGATGCGCGGCGCGTGCATCAATCGAGGCGTTCGAAGCGCGAGAACTGTGATGACAAGAATGCGTCGAATCAGCGATGAATGAACTGCGTTATTTCTTCACAGCGCTCGGCTACTTCACGCGTGTGCCCGTGCCGCGCTGGGTCGGCTACGAACCGCATTATCTGAACGCGGCGGCGCGTTATTTTCCATTGATTGGCGCACTCGTCGGCGCAGCGGGCGCAATCGTATACATGGCTGCGTTGCGCATCTTTCCGCCGGGCGTCGCCGTGTTGCTGTCGATGGCCACGACGCTGCTCATCACGGGCGCATTTCATGAAGACGGGCTGGCCGATTGCGTGGATGCGTTCGGCGGCGCCTATACACGCGACGATACGCTGCGCATCATGCATGACTCACGCATCGGCGCATTCGGCGCGATTGCGTTGATGGTCGCGCTTGCATTGAAGTGGCAAACGCTTGCCGCCTTACCGCCGCTCTACGCGGCATGGCTGATGATCGCGGCGCATGCGGCGAGCCGCGCCTGCGCGATCAGCTACCTCGTCACGCTCGATTACGTGCGGGCGGAAGGCAAGGCCAAACCCGTTGCGCAGCGCATGTCACGCAATGCTTTTGGCTGCGCTATCTTTCTGGGTATGCCGTGGCTCTTCTGGCCGCAGTGGCGTGCCGGTTGCATCGCGCTGCTCGTGCTCGTCGTGTTGCGTTTCATGCTGGGTCGCTATTTCGTCAGACGCATCGGCGGATATACGGGCGATTGCCTCGGCTTTGCGCAGCAGATCTTCGAACTGGCCATCTACCTGGTGGGACTCGCATGGATATCGTTCTGATCCGACACCCGGCTGTTTCCGTGGAAGAGGGCGTGTGCTATGGCCAGAGCGACGTCGCGCTCGCCGATCCGCCGGAAGCGTCGGCGGCTGCCGTCGCCGTGCGTCTTGCCACCTTGCAGGTGCCTGCGCCACGTGTGCTGTTGTCGAGTCCGCTCACGCGCTGCGCAACGGTTGCGACCGCCCTCGCCGCGAACTTTGGGTGCGCGTATAGCATCGACGACAGTCTGAAGGAAATGGACTTCGGCACGTGGGAGTTGCAACGTTGGGACGATATCGATCGCGCGTTGCTCGATGCGTGGGCTGAGGATTTCGAAGGCGCCCGCGCGCATGGCGGCGAAAGCGTCGAGCAGTTCGTGAGCCGCGTGCGCGCGTGGTTCGACGTATTCCAGCAGACGCGGGAATTGACGCCGGCGTATGTCGTCACGCATGCGGGTGTGATGCGCGTGATCGCGGCGACCGTGCTCGGGTTGTCCGTCGAGCGCTGCCTGACATGGTCGATCGATATGGCGGGTTGCGTCTGGTTGCGCCGCGACGATACGAACCTGCAATGGTCGATCGTGCGCTGGAACGCGTGACGTCGTTCAGTGGCCCGCGCGGCGCGAGCGCGCGACGTCGAGGTCTTCGCACAGTTGCGCCGCGCCTTGCGCGAGACGCGGCGCGGGGCGATTGATCAGATCACCGTCGATCGCAAACAGGTTGTTGCGCGCCACAGCCGTCATGCCGGGCCATGCTTTCCATTTGTCGAGCGACGGCAGCGGGCGGTCGGGCTGCGTCGCGCCGGGCGCGGCCGTGACGATCGCTTCGGGATTGGCGGCCAGCACCGCTTCCGTCGATACCGTCGGCACCAGCGGTTCGAGCTTCGCGAACACGTTGCGTCCGCCGCATAGCGCGATCACGTCGCTGATCATGTGTTCGCCGTTGAGCGTCATCAACGGCTCGTCCCATACCTGATAGAACACGCTGACGACAGGCTGTGTCGAATAGCGCGTGCGCAACCGCGCGATCTCGTCGCGATAAGTGCGCGCCGCCGCATCGGCGGACGATGACGTGCCGAGCAGCGTGCCGAGCTTCGTCAGCGATACGGCGATATCGTCGAGACGATGCGGCTCGCTGAAGTAGAGCGGAATGTGCAACTCGCGCAGGCGGTCGGTCTGCCGCTGCGCATTGCCATGCCGCCACACGACGATCAGATCCGGCTTCAACGCGACGATGCGTTCGAGATCGAGCGACTTGTTGTCGCCGACGCGCGGCACCTGTTTCGCTGCGGGCGGATAGTCGCTGTACGCGACCGCGCCGACGAGCTTCGCGCCGCCGCCCGCTGCGTAAATCATTTCCGTTACGTGCGGCGCGAGGCTGATCACGCGTTGTGCGGGCTGCGCGAGCGTGACGGTCGCGCCCGTGTCGTCGACGACGTCGATGGCCGCATGCGCGTGCGCTGTGATGGCGAGCGTGCAGGTTGCGGTCAGTGCGCGAAGTGATCGGGAAAGTCGCATCGTTCTTATCGCGCCGTCATCGCGTGATGCAGGCAGGTTTCAAGGCGAGTCCACTCGTTTTCCGTTGCAGGCAGGCCGAACCGCACGCTCGCTGGATCGGCGAAGAAGCGTGTCCAGATGCCTTGCTTGGCCAGCGCATCATGCAGTTGCACGGCGCGCGTGTCGGCGATCCATGCGAAGAGCGGCGTCGAACGCACGATGAAGCCGTGCGCCGACAGCAGCGCGACGAGACGGGCGCTTTCCTCTGCAAGCTGCGCGCGCATGTCGTGCTGCCATGTTGTATCGGCGAATGCGGCGCTGACGGCATGACGTGCCGGGCCGCTGACGGTCCATGCACCCAACGTTTCATCGAGCGATTCGAGCAGTGAAGGGCACGCCAGCACGAACCCCGCGCGTACGCCCGCGAGACCAAAGAACTTGCCGGGCGAGCGCAGCGCGACGAGTCCTTCGCGATGCGTTTGCGCAGCAATCGACTCGGACGGCATCGCATCTGCGAACGCTTCGTCGACGATCAGCGTGCCGCCGCGTTCGCTCAGCGTTTCATGCCATTGCAGCAGCGTCGCGGCGCGCACATGTTCGGCCGTCGGATTGTTCGGATTGACGACGACGGCATGCGTGATGTCATCGGGCAAGGTAGAACGTGTGACGTCGAGCGTCGTCACGCGATGCCCCGTGCGCGCAAACGCAGGCGCGTATTCGCCATACGTCAGCGGTGCAATGCCGACCGTGCCGTGTCGAAGCAGGTGAGGTAACGCGCGGATCGCCGCCTGGCTTCCCGCAACAGGCAACACATGCGATGCGTCCGGCGCGCCGTAGTAACGTGCCGCGCGTTCGGCGAAGCCGTCGCCGTTGTCGGGCAGACGCCGCCATGCATCGGCGGGAACGGGCGGCACCGGGTAGCCGTGCGGATTGATGCCCGTCGACAGATCGAGCCACGCGTCGTAAGGGATCTCATAGCGGCGGGCCGCTTCATGCAAATTGCCGCCGTGCTGAATGGTTCGGGTCATCGTCTAGCTCTGAAACGGCACGCTCAGCAGCGCGAGTGCGATGAACATGGCGAGCCACAGGATCACGCTGCGCTCGACCAGTATCAGCGCCGCCTCGATATGCTGCGCGCTCGCCGTGTGACCCGCGCCGAGCGTCGGACGCTGTTCTATCACGCCGTGATAGACCGCTGCCCCGCCGAGCAGCACATTGAGGCTGCCCGCGCCAGATGCCATCACGGGTCCCGCGTTCGGACTGTCCCAGCGCGGCGCCTGTTCGCGCCAGCATTGCAATGCTGTGCGCGTGTCGCCGAGCAGCGCGTAGCTGAGGGCGGTCAGCCGCGCAGGAACGTAGTTGAGCACATCGTCGAAACGCGCCGCCGCCCAGCCGAAGCGCAGATAGCGCGGCGTGCGATAACCCCACATCGCATCGAGCGTATTCGCGAGACGGAATGCCAGCGCTCCCGGACCGCCGAAGATCGCAAACCAGAACAGCGCGCCGAAGATCGCATCGTTGCCGTTTTCCAATGCCGATTCGACGGCCGCACACGACAGCGCGCTTTCGTCCGCATGCGATGTTTCGCGCGACACGATGCGCGCCGTCAACACGCGCGCTTGCGCGAGATCGCGTTTCGCGAGCGCGCGGCCGATCGGCTCGATGTGATCGTGCAGACTGCGCGCGCCGAGCGCGAAGTAAAGCAGCGCGACATGCAGCGCGCACGACCAGATCAACGGTAGCGTCAGCACGAGCCACGTGGCGACCAGAACGGGTGGCGCGACGGCGAGCAGCCACGCGAGAATGCCGAACAGCCGGCCGCGCCGGCCCGTGTTCAGGGCGGCTTCGAGTTTCGCTGCGAGCTTGCCGAAGCCGACCAGCGGATGCGCGTGGCGCGGTTCGCCGAGCCATTTGTCGACTGCGACGGCTGCCGTGGCGAGTGTCGCGACAAGCGGCAAGGACAGCAGCATCATGCGCGGCTCGCGGGTTTCAGTTGCAGTGGCAGGCCCGCGACCATCATCGTTGCCTGGGTGCTGATCGCGGCGATGCGTTGGTTGAGACGGCCGAGTTCGTCGACATAAAGACGCGTCGCCGCGCCGAGCGGCACGACGCCAAGGCCGATCTCGTTGCTGACGACAATGATCTTCGCGCGCGCCTGCGCGAGCGTCGTTTCGAGCGCCGCGAAACGGTCGAGGTAATCGGCTAGCGGCGGCGAGCCATCGGCAGGGCAGAGCAGGTTCGCGAGCCACAAGGTCAGGCAGTCGATCAGCACGCAGTGCTCCGGCTGATCGATCGACGCGATGGCTTGTGGCAGATCGAGCGGCGCTTCGAGCAAGGCCCATTGCGCGGGCCGCCTTTCGCGATGGCGCGCGACGCGCGCAGCGAACTCGTCGTCGCCAATGCGCGCGGTCGCGACATAGGTCACGGGCAATGCGCTCGCGCTCGCGAGTTGTTCGGCGTGCAGGCTCTTGCCCGAGCGCGCGCCGCCGAGGACGAAGGTGAGGTCGCGGGAAATCATCGCGTGATTGTACCGACTGTACCGACTGTGCCATCGTTCAAGCGCGTGGGCTCGAGTGCGATGGGATAATGCGGGCTTCCTCTCTCACCCTGTTCGCGCACACTGTGTCTTCCATTCCCGACGCTTCGTCTGAACCGCTCGACGTACCGCGCGGCACGCTGATGATTCAAGGCACGACATCCGATGCGGGCAAGAGCACGCTCGTCGCCGGTCTGTGCCGTCTCGCGCGGCGCTCGGGTGCGCGGGTCGCGCCGTTCAAGCCGCAGAACATGGCGCTCAACAGCGCGGTGACCGTCGACGGCGGCGAGATCGGCCGCGCGCAGGCATTGCAGGCGGTGGCCGCGGGCATCGACGCACATACCGATCTCAACCCCGTGCTGCTCAAGCCGACCAGCGATCGCGGCGCGCAGGTGATCATCCACGGCAGGGCGCGCATGAATCTCGACGCGCGCGCCTATCACGACTACAAGCCCGTCGCGTTCGAAGCGGTGCTCGAATCGTATGCGCGGCTGAAGGCGTCGTACGACACGATCTTCGTCGAAGGCGCGGGCAGTCCCGCTGAGATCAATCTGCGCGAGCGCGACATCGCGAACATGGGTTTTGCGGAAGCTGTCGATTGCCCCGTTGTGCTGGTCGCCGATATCGATCGAGGCGGCGTGTTCGCGCATCTGACGGGCACGCTCGCGTGTTTGTCCGAGACCGAGCAGGCACGCGTGCGTGGCTTCGTGATCAACCGCTTTCGCGGCGACGTGAGCCTGTTGCAGCCGGGGCTCGACTGGCTGGAGGCGAAGACGGGCAAGCCCGTGCTTGGCGTCGTGCCGTATCTTCACGGCCTCACGCTCGATGCCGAAGACATGCTGCCACGCGAATTGCGTGCGTCGAATGAGGATGGTCTGGAGATGCTGCGCGTCGTCGTGCCTGTGCTGCCGCACATCAGCAATCACACGGATTTCGATGCGCTGCGCGCCCATCCGCAAGTCGATTTCCATTACGTGCGTGCGGGCAGCACGCCGCCGCCCGCGGATCTCATCATCCTGCCCGGCTCGAAGAACGTGCAGGGCGATCTGGCGTTTTTGCGCGCGCAGGGCTGGGACGCCGTGCTGCAACGGCATCTGCGCTACGGCGGGCGGGTGATCGGGATTTGCGGCGGGATGCAGATGCTTGGGCGCGAAGTGGCGGACCCGTATGGCGTCGAAGGGCCGCCCGCGACGGTCGCCGGGCTCGGCTGGCTCGACTTCTCGACGACGCTCACGCGCGAGAAGACGCTCAAGAACGTGACGGGACGCCTCGCCACCGAAGCTGCCGGAATCTCCGGCTATGAGATTCACATGGGCGAGACGCAAGGGCCAGCGCTCGATGCGCCCGCGCTCCTGCTCGCCGACGAGACAGGCGGCCTGCGCCCCGACGGCGCCCGTTCCGCCGACGGCCAGATTCTCGCGACCTACGTACATGGTCTGTTCGACACGCCTGCCGCGTGCGCGTCGCTGCTCGCTTGGGCAGGGTTGAGGGAAGCCGAGGCGATCGACTATCCGGCGCTGCGCGAGGCGTCGCTGGAGCGACTCGCCGATACGCTCGCCGAACATCTCGATCTGAAGCGCTTGTGGGCGGCCGTCGGTTGATTCATTCTCAGTAGGAATTAATCTAAGCCACCAGGGCGATTTTTCCTACGCATGGGTTCGAATAAAGTCCGTTCCATCGACGGCGCATTCCGCGCGGTCAAACCCGATCCTAAGGAACCGACATGAACCCGACCGTCGACAGCAAACCCGAGCTTGCCGCCACGATCCTGCGCGTCGCGCTAGCCGTGTTGTATCTGGCGCACAGCCTGCAGAAGATCTTCGTCTTCACGCTGCCGGGCACGGCGCAATTCTTCCAGTCGATCGGTTATCCGGGCTGGCTCGGCTATCTGACGGCCTTCGTCGAGCTGGCCGGCGGCATCGCGCTGCTGCTTGGCGTGCAGGTCCGCTGGGTCGCGCTGGTGCTGCTGCCGTTCATGCTCGGCGCGCTGTCGGTGCATCTGCCGAACGGCTGGGGCTTCGCGTCGCCGCATGGCGGCTGGGAGTATCCGGCGTTCTGGGCGGTCACGCTCATCGTGCAGTCGCTGCTCGGCAATGGCCTGTATGCAGTGGGCGGCGTGAAGGCGGCATCGATTGGCCAGGCGCGCAAGGCGGCTTGATCTCGCAGCAGACGGCTGGCGCAGCAACGCCAGCCTGCAGTTGAAACGGCGCGCGGGCATTCCTGCCTCGCGCCGTTTTGTCATTTCAACGCCTCGGCGCTCAGTACAAGACAATCTGCGTACAGCGAAACAGCGCCATCGTCTTGCCGTCGGGCGCCGTCACGGTCGCGTCCCACACCTGCGTGCTGCGGCCCAGATGCACAGCCTTCGCGACGGCGCGGATCGTTCCTTCCGTCGAAGTCCCGACAAAGTTGCTCTTCAGCTCGATCGTCGTGAAATTGCGCGCGTTGTCGGGCAGATGCGCGAGGCACGCGTAGCCGCAGGCGGTATCGGCGAGACCGATCACGGTGGCCGCGTGCAGGAAGCCGTTCGGCGCGAGCAACTCGCTGCGCACGGTCAGCTCGGCCGTCAGCACGCCTTCTTCAAGGCCTGTGACGTGCACGCCCAGCAAGCCCGGCAGCGAGCCTTTCTGGCGTTCGTGAAGCCGGTCGATCGTGTATTCGCTGCGAAGTTTGCTCATGGTCGTGATTCTCGAAAAAAGGGGATGGAAGCGTCCCTCAGGCGCGTAGGGACTTCGGCCTGACGGGTTTTGCCGATATTATCAACGGCTGGAACCAATCGGCCATGCCGCGTGCACAGGCGACGGAACGGCACGAACCGTCGCCGTGAGCCGCAATGCGCGGGCGGGCCGGAAGTCGAGCGGCAAACCGGCTGGCCAGCGCCAGCCATCTTCCCGGGAGAATTCATGACGGTGATCGTGGTGGCGAATCCAAAGGGCGGCGTGGGCAAGAGCACACTGTCGACCAATCTGGCTGGCTATTTCGCGGCGGAAGGCCAATGGGTCGCGCTCGCCGACCTCGACCGGCAGCAGTCCGCGCACGCATGGCTGGATCTGCGTCCGGAAACCCTGCCAGCCATTGAAACCTGGGAGGTCGACCCCGATGCCCCGGCAAAGCCGCCCAAAGGCCTCGAGCAGGCCGTGATCGATACGCCCGCCGGACTGCACGGCAACCGGCTGAACCTGGCGTTGTCGCTGGCGGATAAGGTGATCGTGCCGCTGCAACCGTCCATCTTCGATATTCTCGCGACCAAGGAATTTCTCGAACGACTCGCCAAAGAGAAAGCCGTGCGCAAGGGCGCAATCGAAATCGGCGTGGTCGGCATGCGGGTGGATGCGCGCACCAAGTCGGCGGACCAGCTGCATCGCTTCGTCGAAGGGCTCGATCTGCCCGTGCTCGGCTATCTGCGCGACACGCAGAACTACGTGCAGCTCGCGGCGCACGGCCTGACGCTGTGGGACGTCGCGAAGAGCCGGGTCGAAAAGGATCTGGAGCAGTGGGCGTCGATCACGTCGTGGGTCGACGGGAAGGCCGCGCACGGGAAGGGCGGCGGCAAAAAAGACTAAAGGCGCTTGTCGCAAGCGCCTTTAGTGATGTCGTGCAGATGATTCAGGCAGCGGAGCGATCAGCTCCAGCTTTGCGTCGGCACGTGGTCGCGGCTGCCCTTGATCACGTTGTTTTCGTCGACGAACACCAGATCCGGCTTCCAGCCCGCCTTCAGTTCTTCCTCGTCGACGTTCGCGAACGCCGCGATGATCACCAGATCGCCCAGTTGCGCGCGCCGCGCCGCCGAGCCGTTCAGCGAGATCATGCCGCTGCCGCGCTCGCCCTTGATCGCGTACGTCGAAAAGCGCTCGCCGTTGTTGATGTTCCAGATATCGATGCGCTCGTTTTCGACGATGTTCGCCGCTTCGAGCAGGTTCTCGTCGATTGCGCACGAGCCTTCGTAGTGCAGTTCGCAGTGCGTGACGACTGCGCGGTGAATCTTCGACTTCAGCATGTTGCGTTGCATGGCTAATCCTTCTGGCCGTCAGATTTCGAGGTTGTCGATCAGGCGCGTCGCGCCGAGCTTCGCGGCGGCGAGCACGACGAGAGGCGCGTCCAGCTCGTGCGCGGCGGGCGCGACGAGGTTCGAACGCTTGCGGATCGCGATGTAGTCCGGCTTCCAGCCGCGCGCAGCCAGCGACGCCACGGCTTCCTGCTCCAGCTTCGCGAAGTCGCGATTGCCCGACAGCACGCCTTCGCGCACGCGCGCGAGCGCGACGGCGAGCATCGGCGCCTCGGCGCGCTCGGCCTCCGTCAGAAAGCGGTTGCGCGAGCTGAGCGCGAGGCCGTCGGCATCGCGGACGGTTTCGGCGGCGATGATGTCGCACGGCAGCGCGAACTGCTCGGTCATCGCGCGCACGATCATCAACTGCTGGTAATCCTTCTTGCCGAACACGGCGACGCGCGGCTGCACGCACGACATCAGCTTCATCACGACCGTGCACACGCCCGTGAAGAAGCCGGGGCGGAACTCGCCTTCGAGGATGTCGCCGAGATCGTGCGGCGGATGCACGCGGTATTCCTGCGGCTGCGGGTACATGTCCCGTTCCGTCGGCGCGAACAGCACGTAGACGTTTTCCTTCTGCAGCTTGTCGATGTCGGCCTGGAGCGTGCGCGGATACTTGTCGAAGTCTTCGTTCGGTCCGAACTGCAGGCGGTTCACGAAGATGCTCGCCACCACCGGGTCGCCGTGCTGGCGCGCGAGGCGCATCAGCGACAGATGGCCCTCGTGCAGGTTGCCCATCGTCGGCACGAAGGCGGTGCGGTTCTGGCCGCGCAACTGGTCGCGCAATTCCTGGATCGAGCTGATGACTTTCATGATCGGGCGATGTTGTGAGTCACGCCGACCGCCGGCAGGCGGCAGCGAGGCTCGCGGTTGTCTCGTTCACGCGACGGTGCGCGCAGTGTCGGGAAATCCATGTGAAGCCCGGCGCAGGCCGTCCGGTAGGCTGGCTTCGAGCGCGGGATTGTAGTGGATTTATTGTCGTGCTGCACCGAGTTTGGGCGGCGGGGTAAACGCCTGGAATCCCGGATACTGGAACGGAACGCGGGCTGGATAAGCCACGCGAGGCCACGCGGTACGGCGTCCGGAAAGCTTCGTTTCGGTTCCGTGAACGGCTGCGACAGCGAGAAGAAGGCGTGCTGCAATGACGTCCCCGCGCGCGGCCGGCAGCCTGTCAGGCCGGCAGATAGGCCAGCCGCACGTAAATCGGCGCGAACGGCTCGGCTTGCGTGATCTCGATCAACGATTCACGCGACAGTTCGAGCATCGCGATGAAGTTCACGACGACGACGGGTACGCCGCGCGTCGTGTCGAACAGTTCGGAAAACTCCATGAAGCGTGCGCCCTGCAGCCTGCGCAGGATCACGCTCATGTGCTCGCGCACGGACAGCTCTTCGCGCGAAATCCTGTGATGCTGGACGAGCTTCGCGCGCTTGATCACGTCGGCCCACGCGGAGCGCAGGTCGTCCGTGTTCACGTCCGGGAAGCGCGGCGTGATGCTTTGCTCGATATACACCTCGGCGCGCAGGAAATCGCGTCCGAGTTGCGGCAACTGGTCCAGACGCTGCGCAGCGAGCTTCATCTGCTCGTATTCGAGCAGGCGGCGGACCAGTTCGGCGCGCGGGTCTTCCGCTTCATCGCCCGTGTCCGCCTTCTTCACGGGCAGCAGCATGCGCGACTTGATCTCGATGAGCATCGCGGCCATCAGCAGATATTCGGCGGCGAGTTCGAGATTGGTCTTGCGCAACTGTTCGACATAGCCGAGATACTGGTTCGTGACTTCGGCCATCGGAATGTCGAGCACGTTGAAGTTCTGCTTGCGAATCAGGTACAGCAGCAGATCCAGCGGGCCTTCGAACGTCTCCAGAAAGACTTCGAGCGCGTCGGGCGGGATGTAGAGATCCTGCGGCAGCTTGAAGAGCGGCTCGCCGTACAGGCGAGCGAAAGCGATGCCGTCGACGGTGTTGGGCGTCGAGTCGGTAGCGGGCGCGGCGAGCGCTGCGTCGGACTGTCCCGAAGCGGCGCGGGCCTCGTCGGCGATGGTCACTTAGAAGTTCTGGTAGTAGACGTACGAGTTCTGCTCCACGCGTGCTTCCTGATTGGCTGCGCGCTCGTCGAGGTCGATCGGCTGCTTGTCCCACAGCAGCGAGCGGCCGCGGCGCTGCTCTTCTTCCAGGGTGGGCTTTTGCGACTTCAGTTGATTCAGGAACTGCGTGATATCCGATTGATACATGGCTCGACGTCCGTGAATGAAGATGACGGCGCCCCGACGTGCTGATGACGCGGGGCCGCTCGTGCAGGACAGGATTTTACCGCAAGCTCGCCAACGCCAAGCGAAAAGTCGGCGGAACCTGGCGGAACCGTGGGCGGCCGGCGGCGTCCAAGGCGGGCGCTCGTTGCACAGTGCCGCCGCAGGGCCACTGGCAGCGCCCGTGGCCGCGGCGTATCCCGTAAATGGCGCTGCGCCGCCGATGTGTTCAAATAGCGCTCGTTCCCCCTGCGCCCGGGCGGGCCGGGTGTCGGCATTCTTCAACAATGGTCAATAAGAGCCGGAGGTCGCGTTTGGCGGGGTGGGCCATCGAGCGGTCGCGCAAGCATCGCAACGAAAGCACCGTGACAGGCCGTCGCGCGATGCAGCGCGCATCGTTTGCGGCGATGCTGCTGCGCGCGTGTTTGTCGTGCGGGTTCTGCGTGCTGCTGCTCGGCACGACGCACGCCCATGCCGCGCGCGCCAAGCCGACTTACGAGGTCGACGTGGAAGCGGAGCCGCGTTCGTTGCGCAAGCTGCTCGAAGAGCATCTGGACATTTCCCGCTTCGCGAAACGCGAGGACATCAGCCCCGAGCAATTCGACTTTCTCGTGACGGCGACGCCGCAGCAGGTGCGCGATCTGACGTCGACGCAAGGCTATTTCACGCCCGTCGTGCGAACCGACGTGCGCACCATCGACGACAAAAAGGTCGTGCGCGTCTCCGTCGATCCCGGCCCGCGCACGACCATTTCTTCGATTTCACTGTCGTTTCGCGGCCCCGTGCTGACGGAAGACCCCGAGCAGGAAAACAAGACGCGCTTTGCGTTCTCGCTGCACGAGGGTGAACCGTTCACGCAGACGGACTGGGACGACGCGAAGGGCGCGTCGCTCAAGGCGCTGCAGTCGCGCCGCTATCTGGGCGCGAAAATCTCGCGCTCGGAAGCGCGGATCGATCCGCGCACGCACGACGCGAAGCTGTCCGTCACCTTCGACAGCGGCCCCACGTTCACGATGGGCAAGCTGGACGTCGAGGGCACGCGGCGCTATCCGGAACGTATCGTCAGGAACGTGAATCCGATCTCGCCGGGCGAAGTCTACGATGTCCAGCGCGTGACCGAACTACAGCGCCAGTTGCAGAACACGCCGTACTACGCGAGCGTCGCGATCGATGTCGGCAACGACACGGAAAAGCCGCTCGATACCCCCTTGCACGTGAAGGTCAGCGAGTTTCCGTACAACAGCGTGCGCGGCGGCGTCGGCTATTCGACGGACACGGGCGCGCATGTGCAGGGCTCGTATTCGTATCTCGACACGTTCGGCGCGGCCTGGCCGTTTACCGTCGCTGGCCGGCTCGACCAGATCCAGCAGTACGGCCAGGTGAGCCTTGCGATGCCGCCGGGCCTGCGCGGCTGGACCAACAGCGCGCTCGTGTCGTACACCAGCACCAACGTGTCCGACACGCGCATCTACAGCTTGCGCGCGGGCGTGCAGCGCACGCGGACGTCGCAGTACATCGACTACGCGTACTCGCTGCTCTACTACCAGGACAGGCTGGACCAGAATACCCAGGCGCCGACCACGAGCCGCGCGCTCGTGCCCGGATGGTCATGGACGCGCCGCAATACCGACGACCCGCTGTTTCCGCGCTCGGGCAACCTGATCCACGTCGAGGCGGGCTTTGCGGTCAAGGGCGTGGCGACCGACCAGACCTTCATTCGCGGCTACGCACGCGGCCAGCAATACGTGCCCGTCGGCGCGCGCGACCTCGTCCTGTTTCGCGCGGAGCTGGGCGGCGTGTTCACGAGCGGGCCGTCGAGCGGCGTGCCCGCGTCGCTGCTGTTCCGCGCGGGCGGCTCGAACTCGGTGCGCGGCTACGGGTATCAGAGCATCGGTAACAACGTCGGCGGCTCGATTCTGCCGACCAAGTACCTCGTGACGGCCACTTCCGAATATCAGCACTGGTTCAACCGCGACTGGGGCGCGGCCGCGTTCTTCGACATCGGCACGGCCACCGACGCGTGGAACGAGAAAGTCTTCTATCCGGGCGTCGGCCTGGGCGCGCGATGGCGCAGCCCCGTCGGCCCGGTCAACATCGATCTCGCGTACGGCACGCGCAACCGCAGCGTGCGGCCGTATCTGACGCTCGGTATCGCGTTCTGACATCACACTGAATCGACGGCACTTTTTGAGCATGACGACGGACCCATCCGAGAACCCATCCGACCATCCGTCCGGCGGCGCACCGCCTGGCGGAGAGCCGCCGGGCGGCGATCCGCGGGGCGGCCCTCCGCCGCGCGGTCCGGACGGTTCGGACACGCCGCCGCCGAGGAAGCGGCGGCGTTTGTGGAAAAAGATCGCATGGGCGATCACCGTGCCGGCGGTGCTCGTTGCGCTGGTGGGCGGGCTGCTGTACGGCGTGGTCGTCACCGAGCGCGGCACCGCGTACGTGTGGCAGACAGCCGTGAAGCTGCTGCACGGCCAGCTCGAAGGCAAGCTCGACGGCGGCGCGATCGCGACGGGGCTGCATATGCGCGACGTGCGCTGGCGCAGCTTCGACGGCAGCGGCACGGACATTCGTGTTGACCGCATCGACGGGAAATGGGCGCTGTCCGACAAGCCGTGGCGTTTCGTCGTCGATTATCTGCATATCGGCACCGTCGATGCGCGCATCGCGCCGTCCACGTCGAAGTCCGAGCCGATGAGCCTGCCGAAGGATCTGCGTCTGCCGCTGCAACTGGCCGTGCGCGATCTGAGCGTCGAGAAGCTGATCCTGCACGAGGGCGCATCCACCTCGGAATACGCGCGGCTGCTGTTTCATGGGCGCAGCGACGGGCGCCATCACGAGGCGTCCGTCGATCGACTCGACACGCCGTTCGGCGCGGTGACGGCAGCGGCGAAGCTCGACGGCGTGCGGCCGTTTCCGCTGACGGGCGACGCTGGCTATTCGGGCAAGGTCAACGACGAAGCCGTCCAGGTGCGCGCGCATCTGTCTGGTTCGCTCGAAACGCTGATTGCCGAGCTCGACGCATCGGGGATGAAGCTGACGGGCCACGCGCGCGTCGAGGCGACGCCGTTCGCGGAGGTGCCGCTGCAGCGCGCGACGCTGGTCTTCGATCACGTCAATCCGCAAGCCTTCGCGCCCGGCGCGCCGCTGGCCGATCTCGCCGTGCGCGCGGAATTGCAGCCGGTGCAGCGGGACGCGGCAGGGCATGTGGTGCCGGCGAGTGGGGCGAGCGTGGCGAGTGCCGTGGCTGCTGCGAGCACGGTCACGGCGGCTAGTTCGGCAGGTTCGGCAAGCGCGGTGAAATCTGCACGTGCGGCCAGTTCGGCGAGCGCGGCGAAATCTGCGCGTTCGGCCAGTTCGGCGAACGCGGTGAAGTCTGCGCGTGCAGCCAGTTCGGCCAGTTCGCCGAAACCGGGCCGCGCGGCAAGCTCCGCAGTCCTCGCGAGTGCAGCGAGCGCAGCAAGTGCACCGCCGGCGGCCTCTCAGGCGCAAGCCGACGCCGCCCATCGTTCGCCGGGCTTTGCGGTGCAAGGCCAGGTGTCGATCGTGAACGCGAAGCCCGGCTCGATCGACGCGCATCTGCTGCCGCTGATCGATGCGCGCGCCGACGTGCAGCTCGACGCCAAGGCGCAGCGCATTTCGAACCTCAACGTGCGGCTGGTCAAGGAAGCGACCGTCACGGGCGGCGGCGCGCTGATGGGCAAGCGCGGCCAGTTCGACCTGAAGGTCGCGAAGCTCGATCTGAACGCATTGCAGGCGAGCGTGCGGCCGACGCAGTTCGCCGGCCCTGTCTCGATCCGGCTGAACGACGACGTGCAGAGCGTCACGCTCGATCTGAACGATCCGAAGGCGGCGCTGCGTGTGCAGGGCAAGGTCACGCTCGATCCCGCGCGCACCAGTTTCAACGACGTGCGCCTGAGTTCAGGCAAAGGACGCATCGACCTGAACGGCGCGATCAAGCGTGACGCCAGTTCCACCTATAACCTGAAGGCGACGCTGACGGACTTCGATCCGCTGTCGCTGACGACGCAAACGCCGTCGCGCACGGCGGCGCCAGCCAGTACCAGCGGCTCAGGCAAGGGCAAAGGCAAGCGCGCCCAAGTGAGCCCGCCGAAAGAGCCCGTGAAAGCAACGGTGAAAGCACCCGCGTCGCGCAAGATCGAAGCGCGCGTGAACGGCACGCTGACGGCGGCGGGCTTGCTCGCACCAACCTTCACGACAAAAGCCGAGTTCCGTCTAGGCGAAAGCGTCTACGACGGCCTGCCGATGACAGGCAGCGGCACCATCCAGCTAGCCGGCTCGCGGATTCTGCCGAGCCGCGCGAATCTGTCGGTGGCGGGCAATCAGGTCGATCTGCAGGGCAGCTTCGGCGCGCGCGGCGACCGGCTGCGCTTTCATATCGACGCGCCGGAGTTGGAGCGACTGGGCTTCGGTCTCGCTGGCCTCGTCGCGGCGCAGGGCGACGTGACGGGCACTTTCGAGCATCCGAATGTCGCGCTCGACTACAAGGCCGACAGCGTCGTGTTCGGTGCGAACAAGGTCGGTCACGCCGAAGGTCACGCCGAACTACGCGATGGCGCGAACGGCGCGATGGTCTTCACGACGGACGCGCGCAATATCAGCACGGCGGGCGTCGAACTGAACACGCTCACCGCGCACCTGAACGGCACGCGCGCGAAGCACACGCTCGACGCCGCCGCGACGGGCACGCTGCAAGGCCGGCCGCTCGATCTCGCCGTGGCCGCGAACGGCAAGCTCACCGATGCGCGCGACGGCACGCACTGGGACGGCACCGTCACGCGCCTGTCGAACAAGGGCACACCCGCACTGAACATGGAGACGCCGCTGACCGTCAGCGCGGGCGGCCAGCGCGTGACGCTCGGTCCGACGCGGTTCACGCTGGAAGGCTCAGTGCTCGACCTGAAGTCGTTTGCGCTCGATCACGGGCGCATCAAGTCGGCGGGTACGCTGACGGGCGCGTCGGTGGCGCGCATGCTCGAACTGCGCCAGGAATTCACAGGCGTGCCGTCGACCTTGAAGACGGACCTCGTGTTCGACGGCAACTGGGACTTTGTGCTCGGCGAAACGGCGACGGGCCATATCGAGTTGAAGCGGCGCGGCGGTGACATCACGATCGAAGTGGGACGCGGCTTCGCGCCGCTCGGCATCACCGACGTCAATGCGCGTGCGGACTTCAGCGGCGGCAATCAGCTGAACGCGACCGTGCATGCCCAGGCGAGCCGCATCGGCGTGGTCGACGCGGCGGCGCATACGACGCTTGCGCCACGCGACGGCGTGCTGATGGTCAACGACGAAGGGCCGCTGTCGGGCTCGATCAACGCGAACGTGCCGTCGCTGAAGACGACGGGCGGGCTGTTTGGGCCGAGCTATCTGCTCGACGGCCATCTGGCGCTGAAGCTCGCGCTCGGCGGCACGGTTGCGAAGCCGAATCTGTCGGGATCGCTGGTTGGCGATGGGCTGTCCGCGACGCTCGTCGATCTCGGCGTGCAGTTGAAGGACGGTGTTGTGCGCATTGCGCTGTCCGAGAATCTCGTCGATTTCCAGCAGGTCGAGTTCCACGGCGCGACGGGCACGCTGCGCGCAACGGGCCGCGTGCGCCTCGACAACACCGAGCCCGATCTGACGGCGAGCATCGTCGCCGATCAGCTCGAACTGTTCGCGTCGCCGGACCGGCAACTGACGATGTCGGGCAGCGCGAGCGTCGCCAACGCGGGCACGCAGGGCGGGCTGGCGATCAACGGCAAGTTCGTCATCGATCATGCGCTGTTCGACATGCCCGACAAGTCCGAGCCGCGACTGGGCGACGACGTCGTGGTGGTGCGTCCGGATGGATCGGTGGCGAGCGGCAAGCCGCAGGAAGTCGGCAATTCGAATAAGCCCGTCGGCGCGTTTGCGCCGCGCGCGAACATCGATATCGATCTCGGCCAGAAATTCCGCTTCCGCGGCCAGGGAGCGGACGTCGGCCTGCGCGGCACGATCACGGCGCTGTCCGCGCCGAATCTGCCGCTGCGGGCGGTGGGCAACGTGCGCGTGACGGAAGGTTCGACCTATATCGCGTTCGGCCGCAAGCTCGGCATCGAGAATGGCTTCTTCACGTTCAACGGACCGGTTGCGAACCCGGGCATCAATATTCTCGCGATGCGCCGCAACCAGCAGGTCGAAGCGGGCGTGCAGGTGACGGGGACGATCCAGTCGCCCGTCGCGAAGCTCGTGTCGGAGCCGAACGTGCCGGACAACGAAAAACTGTCGTGGCTGCTGTTTGGACACGGCACCGATCAGGGCAACAACGTCGGCCAGCAAAGCACAATGACGACGGCGCTTGCGCTGCTCGGCAGCGCGAGCGGCAAGCGCATCGCGCAGGAGTTCGGGCTCGACGAGTTCTCGATCGGACGAAGCGAAGTGGGGCTGACCGATCCGCAGGTCGTGATGGTGTCGAAGGCGATGAGCGAATGGCTCGTGATCGGCTACGAACAGGGTTTGCAGTCGGCGAGCAACGCGATCAAGGCGACGGTGAACCTGACGCGTTACTGGTCGGTGGCCGTGTATGGCGGCACGTTCCAGGGGATGGATCTGCAATACACGCGGCGCTTCGACCGGCTGCGGTGGTGATAAAAAAACCGGCGGGGCGGCGAGCGCCCGGCCGGTTTTTGGCTGGAAAACGGAGGCGACGTGCTACGTCGCCTTCACGTGGTCAGGTTTGAGTCTGCAACTTCACATAGCCCTGCGCCTGTGCGTTCACGAGCGCCAGCACATTCCGGCCAAACGCTTCGGGCCGTCCTTCGAAAATCCGTTCGACGGCTTTCGTCTCGATCATCTTGCGGCGCAGCGCTTCGCGCTCCTCATGCTGGGTGGCGAGCCGCACGGCTGCGCGCACGTATTCGTCGACGGAATGCGTGGTCAGCCAGTCGGGCATGCCCGTGCGTCCGAACAGACCGCTGTCGATATGCTCGAAGACCTCGCGGCCGCACAGATTGACGCCGGGCAAGCCGAGCGTGAACGCATCGACGATGCCGTTGGTGTTGCCGAACGGGAACGGGCTCACGAACATGTCCATCAGGTTGATCACCTTCAGATAGGCCGGATAGCTCATCCCGCCGTACACCATGACGTTTTCGAGCGGCAGCGCGGCCTCGACCAGACGGCGCACGTACGCGATATCGAGACCTTCGGCCCAGGACGTCATGAAATGGAAGCCCACCGGGATGCCGGCTGTTTCGATGATGCGACGGCACGCGTCGAGAAAGCGCGGATTCAGCTTCATTGCGCTCGCCGTCACGGCGATATTGATGAACTCGCCGCGCTTGGGGAGGCTCGGCGTGACGTCGGTGAGCAGTTTGGACGGCACATACGGCTGACCATCTTTCGGCAATTGCATCAGCTTTTCGCTGAAGCACGCAGGATCGCCGACGAAGTCTTCCTCGACGCTCACGTAGTCGATACATTCGGCGTGCATCGTCGCGGGATGGCCGAGCGCGGCGATCTGCAGCGGCGCGACACGCACGTTCGTCATGAACACCGTATGCGGGAACATGCCGACGCTCGGCATGTACAGCACGGCCGCCTGATTCTCGAGTGCGAAATCGCGCACCTGCCGGACGATCTCGCCGACATATTCGGGATGTTCGAACGGAATGAAGCGGTCGAACACCGCGCGTCCCGCTTCGTCCACGTGCTGCGCTTCGCCGAACGCGACGACTTCGAAGCGCTCGCGCGCGGCGAGCATCGTGCGCGAATGCGTGCGATAGATCGAGTGGCCGCCGTTGAACCATTCGAGCACAACGACCATCAACGGTTTGCGCTCGCCGCGCGTTGCCGCCGCTTCGGGCGTTGCAACGCGGCCGACTTCGGCTTCGTGCTCGAGCAGGCCGAGCGTGCCCAGCTTCTTGCGCACCAGACGGCTGATGCCGCGCTTGATCGCGTGCCGGTTCGGCAAGTCCGAATAGCTGCAGTGCATATACGCGCCGCAGACGGCCGGGCCGGCCAGATCGTCGAGATCTTCGATGGTTTCGAGGGCGCTGGGCAGCCATTCGATCAGACGTTCGCGCTTGGCGTGCGCCGCGGGCGAAATCACCACGGCCGAACTGACGACCGACATGCCGAGGCTCGTTGCCAGCACGGGATCGCTCTTTGCCAGGTCGGCGAGATCGATGTCGTATTCAGATTCCACGGTGTACAGCACGATCTGCTTTCTGATCAGCGCTTTCGCGACGTCGGCGGCAGGCGCTTCGCCGGCGTCGGCGAGCAGCGCGCGCAGAATGTGGTCCGTGTTGCCATACGCCGACGCGACGAACAGCATATTGAGGAAATGCCGGGCGGAGAAAAGCTGGTTGAACTGCTTTTCGTTCAGCTGGAATTGCGGATCGGAGAGGAGAGCGGTGATCGCGTGGGTGATGCGTTGCAGCGTCCGCGCGCCTTCTTCGCTGGCGGGTTTGGTGGGGTCGGCGAGCGCCAGTTCGACGCCCGGCAGTCGGCTGCGGTTCGAGGCCAACGTGTTGAACAACACGATCAACTCTTCATTCGCGGCGTCGTGATCGCGCGCAGCAACGAGGGATTCGAACCGGTCGAGGGAGAATTCAGTGCTCATGTCAATGCTCTGTGGAAGCGGCTCGGATTGCGCGAGCGCGTCATGTTCAATGGAAGGCGGAAGGCGCGGCGGCGTGGCTGATGCATCCACCGTGAAGCGCGTGCCGCCTGCGTAAGAGGCCGGCGGCGCACGTCTCATAAAGCGATCTCGATTTTCGAAGAATTCGCTGTGGATGAATCTAGGAGCAGTCTTATTTTGAGAAAGGAACCCGCTGCAAAAGCGTGGTCGTATGGGCGAAAAAAAAAGCACGTCGGGAGACGTGCTTTTTGTGTGGGCGCGGGGACCGCGCCGGAAGAAGCCTGCTTCGGCGTTACTTGACGCGCATGCCGGGCTTCGCGCCGCTGTCCGGTTCGAGCACATAGATGCCCGGTTCGGCCTTTTCGTCAGCCGCCGATGCCGCGAGCACCATGCCTTCCGACAGCCCGAACTTCATCTTGCGCGGCGCGAGGTTCGCGACCATCACCGTCAGCTTGCCGACCAACTGTTCCGGCTGATACGCCGACTTGATGCCCGAGAACACGTTGCGCGTCTTCTCTTCGCCGACGTCGAGGGTGAGTTGCAGCAGCTTGTCCGAGCCTTCCACAGCGCGGCAGTCGACGATCTTCGCGATGCGCAGATCGATCTTCGCGAAATCGTCGATCGAGATGATGCCGCTGTCGTCGGGCTTCGCCTGCGCGTCGCCGTGCGCGGCCGCTGTCGCTTTCGCGTGCGCCTTGGCCTTGGTTTTTGCATCGGCGGCTTGGACTTCGGGCGACGCAGTCGGCTGCAGCGAGCCGCGGTTGGCGGCGAGCAGCGCGTCGATCTGTTTCGGGTCGACGCGCGTCATCAGATGCTTGTACGCGTTGATCGCGCGCGCCGAGCTCAGCGGCGTATTCGCGTGCGACCACGTCAGCGGCTCGATGCCGAGGAACGATTCGGCCGCTTCGATGACCTTCGGCAGCACGGGCTTGAGCGCCAGCGACAGCAGCCGGAACGCTTCGAGCGACACGCTGCACGTCTCGTGCAGCGCGACGGCATTGGCCGGGTCCTTCGCCTGATCCCACGGCTTGGCCGTATCGACGTACGCGTTGACGGCGTCTGCGAGCTCCATCGTCTGACGCAGCGCGCGGCCGTAGTCGCGTGCTTCGTAGTGCGCGGCGATCTGCGGAATCGCTGTGCGCAGCGATGCGAGCAGCGGATGCTGCATCGCGCTGTCCTGCACGCGGCCGTCGAAGCGCTTGATCAGAAAGCCCGCCGCGCGGCTCGCGATGTTCACGTACTTGCCGACGAGGTCGCTGTTCACGCGCGCCTGGAAGTCCTCGAGGTTCAGGTCGATGTCTTCCATCGTGCTGTTCAGCTTGGCCGCGAAGTAGTAGCGCAGCCATTCCGGGTTCATGCCCGTTTCGATCACGCTGTTGGCCGTGATGAAGGTGCCGCGCGACTTCGACATTTTCGCGCCGTCGACGGTCAGAAAGCCGTGCGCGAACACGTTGGTCGGCGTGCGATGGCCCGAGAATTCGAGCATCGCCGGCCAGAACAGCGTATGGAAATACAGGATGTCCTTGCCGATGAAGTGATACTGCTCGGTCGTCGAGCCCTTCTGCACCCACGCGTCGAAATCGAGGCCGCGCTTTTCCGCCAGATTGCGGAAGCTCGCGTAGTAGCCGACGGGCGCGTCCAGCCACACGTAGAAATACTTGCCCGGCGCGCCGGGAATCTCGAAGCCGAAGTAGGGCGCGTCGCGCGAGATGTCCCAGTCGGCGAGCTTTGCTTCGCCCGCGTCGCCGAGCCATTCGCGCATCTTATTGGTCGCTTCCTGCTGCGCGAGACCGCCGACCCAGCCACGCAGGAAATTCTCGCAGCGCGGATCGGACAGCTTGAAGAAGTAGTGCGTCGACGTCTTCTTGATGGGCGTCGCGCCCGACACGACGGAATACGGGTTGATCAGCTCGGTCGGCTGATAGGTCGAGCCGCACACCTCGCAGTTGTCGCCGTACTGGTCCTTCGCGTGGCACTTCGGGCACTCGCCCTTGATGAAGCGGTCCGGCAGGAACATTTCCTTGACGGGGTCGTACGCCTGCTCGATGTCGCGCGCTTCGATCAGGCCGGCCGCCTGGAGCGACGTGTAGATCGACTCGGACAGCACGCGGTTTTCCTCGGAATCCGTCGAGTAGTAGTTGTCGAACGAAATGCCGAAGTTGTCGAAGTCACGCTTGTGCTCCTGCCACACGCGCTCGATCAGCTGCTTCGGCGTAATGCCTTCCTGCTCAGCCTTCAGCATGATGGGCGTGCCGTGCGTGTCGTCGGCGCCGACGTAGTAGACCTCGTGCCCGTGCATTCGCAGCGCGCGGACCCAGATGTCCGTCTGGATATATTCGACCAGATGGCCGATATGGATTTGCCCATTCGCGTACGGCAGGGCAGACGTGACGAGGATCTGGCGGTGGCCCTTCGGCGCGCCGGCGGCGGTGAGGTCCGCGGATTGAACCGCGGTGGCGTCGGTTGCTGACATGTGGGTTCTATGGACTGGCGGAAGGTACGGGCGGCCGTCACGACGTTTCGGCGTCAGCGGACGGCGCTGTGCCCAGGACCACATGGGCGGGGTGTCCGCTCATGCAGCTCGGGTGTCGAACGCGGCTTCGCGGACTCTCGTCGCGCGCGGAACCGGCCCGAATCGTCGATTTTACCAGTGTGAACTGTTAGCGGCAGCGCGTGGGGAAGGATGGCGCCGGGCTTGCCCGCGATGCGAGGAAGAATGGGGAGGCATCGCCTGCGGAAAGAACGCCAGGAGTTGGCGAAAGGCGGGCAAAAGACGGGCAAAAAAAACCGGGGCTACAGGCCCCGGAGCAACAACGACAAGAGGAGAATGGTGACGCGGCGGCATCGCCGCACACGTACCGTAAAGACAGACCGTGGAATTTCACAAGAGTTCGAAAAATTTTTCGATCAGCTTGTGAGACGCGCCTGAAGTTCGCCTCGACGCACTTGGCGAACTGGCAGGCGGATTCCTGGTCTGGTCTGTCCTTCCCCGAAAAAAAAACTTATTGCGCGTGCTGCGCCATCGCGCGCAGGTAGATTTCCACGCGGCGGTTCTGCGCGCGGCCTGCTTCCGTGTTGTTGTCGGCGATCGGCTGGTTTGCGCCCATGCCCGAAGCCCCGAGGCGCTGCTGCGCGACGCCGTCTTGCGCGAGCTGATTCACGACGCTTTGCGCGCGGTTGACGGAGAGCGTCTGGTTGTACGCCGGCTGGCCGGTGCTGTCCGTGTGGCCTACGACTTGCGCGACGACTTCCGGGTTCTGGTTCAGCGTTTGCGCAACCTGCGTCAGCACGGGAGCGAACGACGGCTTGATCGCGTAGCTGTTCGTGTCGAACGTGACCGAGCTCGGGATGTTCAGCTTCAGCGAGCCGTCCGGCTGCTCGGTGATCTGCGTGCCCGTGCCCTTCGTCGCGCCCGACAGCTTGTTCTTGATGTTCTGCCAGTTGTAGCCGGTGACGCCGCCGACAGCCGCGCCAACGCCCGCGCCGATCGCCGCGCCCTTGCCGCCGCCGAAGATCGCACCGAGTGCGGCGCCCGTGCCTGCGCCGACGCCCGTGCCGACGGCCGTATCCGTGCCTTGCTGGGTCGCGCAGCCGCCGAGCAGCGCACCGACGACAGCCAGTGCCGACAGACGGGTCATAATTTTTGCATTCATTCTGGTTCCTCTCTTTAATTAAACGGTCGACAGTTGCAAGGGCTCGCGAACCGTGCCGACAGCCGGAAAGGGTCTTCCGGCAGGCCCCTGCGCCAGCCACTACAATGACGACTGAGCAGACGACGATTCGGCCCTATTGCAAAACTTGCGCGGCAAGCGTGCCAATGAGACAGGTTTTAGGCAATGCCGGCTAACAATTTCTTTCAATATTTCAGGCGTGTGGCGCAGACTTCGATCGCGTACCGCGCCATGCGTTCCCACGGAGACTCAATGAGCATCGATCGGGCTTTGGTAGACGCGGCCCTCGCGGCCATCACCGACCCCAACACCCAGCGGCCCTTCGCGGCAGCGAAGAACTTCAAGAACGTCAACGTCGATGGTGCCACGGTCAGCGTCGACGTGGTACTCGGCTATCCGGCCAGGCGTCAGTTCGACGCGGTCCGAGCGCTCGTCGAGAACGCGCTGCGCGCGGTGCCTGGCGTCGAATCGGCGCGCGTGCAAGTGTCGCAGGACATCGCTGCGCATACCGTGCAGCGCGGCGTCAAACTGTTGCCGAACGTGAAGAACATCGTCGCGGTTGCGTCGGGCAAAGGTGGTGTCGGCAAGAGCACGACGGCCGTGAACCTTGCGCTTGCGCTGGCGAGCGAGGGCGCGTCGGTGGGCATTCTGGATGCCGACATCTACGGCCCGTCGCTGCCGATGATGCTCGGCATCGAAGGCCGCCCCGAGTCGCCCGATGGCCAGTCGATGAACCCGATGACGGGCCACGGCGTGCAGGCGAACTCGATCGGCTTTCTGGTCGAACAGGACAACCCGATGGTGTGGCGCGGCCCGATGGCCACGTCCGCGCTCGAGCAACTGCTGCGGCAGACCAACTGGAAAGATCTCGACTATCTGATCGTCGACATGCCGCCAGGCACGGGCGACATCCAGCTCACGCTGTCGCAGCGCGTCCCCGTGACGGGGGCCGTGATCGTCACGACGCCGCAGGACATTGCGCTGCTCGATGCGAAGAAGGGCTTGAAGATGTTCGAGAAGGTGGGCATTCCGATTCTCGGCATCGTCGAGAACATGGGCATGCATATCTGCTCGAACTGCGGCCACGAAGAGCATATCTTCGGCACGGGCGGGGCGGAGCGGATGTCGAAGGAATATGGCGTCGACGTGCTCGGCAGCCTGCCGCTCGACATCGCGATCCGCGAACAGGCCGACTCGGGCACGCCGACGGTGGCCGCGGATCCGGACGGCCGCATCGCGGAGATCTATCGGACGATTGCACGCAAGGTCGCGATTCATATCGCCGAGCGCTCGCGCGACATGAGTTCGAAGTTCCCGACCATCGTCGTGCAGAACACATAAGGCGCGAAACGCCCGTCTGGTCGGCGCGGCGCAATTGGACAACTCGCCGAACAATGCTCCGAAGAACTCTTCGGGGAGCGGGTAGAAAGGGGTCTGAATGCGACCCCGCTCGCGGTATCATGTCGGCTTCATCAGGTCCGGCAACGCGGTCGCGGGGGCGGCCGGCGCTCGACAAGAGGATCGCATGAGAAAACGAATCGGCGGCGAGGCGATCAAGACCATCGTCGTCCTGGCTGCGACCAGCGCCCTGCTGTCAGGGTGCATGGGCTTCCTGAAGCCACAGGAGAAACGCGCTGACGCGCAATTGCTGCCGACGCTGGGCAACCAGACGCGCGGCATGGTCACGTTCATCGAGCGTTCGGACGGTGTTCAGGTCACCTACAACCTCACGGGCTTGCCGCCGAACAGCGATCACGCGCTGCAGGTGCACGAACGCGGCGATTGCAATTCCGCCGACGGCGCCGGCGCGGGCGCCGTGTTCGCGCCCGCTGCGGAGCGTCTGAAGTCGGGCTCGCGCGTCGAGGGCGATCTCGGCAATATCCACGCGGACGCGGCGGGCGTGGCGGCGGGCTTCATCGTCGCGCCGGATGTCTCGCTCGACGGCGTGCGTTCGGTGCTGCAGCGCGCCGTGCTGGTCCACCGCGAAGCGTCCGATCCCTACGCGTATCCGGAACACGGCGCCGGCCCCGCGCTCGCGTGCGGGCTGATCCGCCAGTAAGCGGGCCCGTTCACCCGACGCAGTTCGTACTGCATCGCCACCGTCTTTTGTCCGCCAATCGTTTGCGCGGTACGCAAACGCCCGTTCTTCCGCCTGTTTCTGCTTCAATTCCTGCAGATATCCGTGTTGCATCGTCGATGGCTGTCGAGCCGGCGCGTGCCATTGCGTTGCACGTCTCTCGCACGCGATTCGGCGCGCATCGGGCACGCCCGCCAGGTTCGCGTAAAATAAGCGCCTTTCGTCCGGCGGCGCGCGTTGCGAAAGCGGCGCGCAAGCGTCAGCCGGCCCGATTTCACCCCGTCAGCAGCGTTCACCTATGAGCATCAAATCCGACAAGTGGATCCGGCGTATGGCCGCCGAGCACAAGATGATCGAGCCGTTCGCGCCAGGCCAGGTGCGCGTGACGGAAGACGGTCGCAAGATCGTCAGCTACGGCACGTCGAGCTATGGCTACGACATCCGCTGCGCCGACGAATTCAAGATCTTCACGAACATCAACTCGACCATCGTCGATCCGAAGAACTTTGACGAGAAATCGTTTGTCGATTTCAAGGGCGATGTCTGCATCATTCCGCCCAACTCGTTCGCGCTCGCGCGCACGGTCGAATATTTCCGCATTCCGCGCAGCGTGCTGACGGTCTGCCTGGGCAAATCGACGTATGCGCGCTGCGGCATCATCGTCAACGTGACGCCGTTCGAGCCGGAATGGGAAGGGCACGTTACGCTCGAATTCTCAAATACGACACCTTTGCCTGCGAAAATCTACGCGAACGAAGGCGTCGCGCAGGTGCTGTTCTTTGAAAGCGACGAGATCTGCGACGTGTCTTACGCGGATCGCGGCGGCAAATATCAAGGACAGCATGGCGTGACGTTACCGAAGACGTAACGCAACCGCGCATTGAATCACCAGCTATCCGGGTGACCGCTGCGCATCAGAAGCAGCGGTCGTTCTTTTTGGAGAATCGCACATGAAGTTTCGTTTTCCCGTCGTCATCATCGACGAGGACTTCCGCTCCGAGAACATCTCGGGTTCCGGCATCCGGGCGCTCGCCGAGGCTATCGAGAAAGAAGGCGCGGAAGTGCTGGGTCTCACGAGCTATGGCGATCTGACGTCGTTCGCGCAGCAGTCGAGCCGCGCGTCGTGCTTCATCCTGTCGATCGACGACGACGAACTGCTGCCCTACGTCGAGAACGGCGACGGTGAAAAGCCCGACGTCGCGCCCGCGATCCTCGATCTGCGCGCGTTCGTCGAGGCGGTGCGCAAGCGCAACGCGGACATCCCCATCTTCCTGTACGGCGAAACGCGCACCTCGCGCCATCTGCCGAACGACATCCTGCGCGAACTGCATGGCTTTATCCACATGTTCGAGGACACGCCGGAGTTCGTCGCGCGGCACATCATCCGCGAGGCGAAGGTGTATCTGGACTCGCTCGCGCCGCCGTTCTTCAAGGAACTGGTGCAGTACGCGGACGAAGGCTCGTACTCGTGGCACTGCCCGGGCCACTCGGGCGGCGTCGCGTTCCTGAAGAACCCGCTCGGCCAGATGTTCCACCAGTTCTTCGGCGAGAACATGCTGCGCGCGGACGTTTGCAATGCTGTCGACGAACTTGGCCAGCTGCTCGATCACACCGGCCCCGTCGCGGCGTCGGAGCGTAACGCGGCGCGCATCTTCAGCGCCGATCATCTGTTCTTCGTGACGAACGGCACGTCGACGTCGAACAAGATCGTCTGGCATGCAACCGTCGCGCCCGGCGACATCGTGCTGGTGGACCGCAACTGCCACAAGTCGATCCTGCACGCGATCACGATGACGCACGCGATCCCCGTGTTCCTGACGCCGACGCGCAATCACTTCGGCATCATCGGGCCGATTCCGCGCGACGAGTTCAAGCCGGAAAACATCCGCAAGAAGATCGAGGCGAACCCGTTCGCGCGCGAGGCGCTGGCGAAGAACCCGAACCTCAAACCGCGCATTCTGACGATCACGCAGAGCACGTATGACGGCGTGATCTACAACGTCGAAATGATCAAGGACCTGCTCGGCGATCTGCTCGACACGCTGCACTTCGACGAAGCGTGGCTGCCGCACGCCGAGTTCCACGAGTTCTATCAGGACATGCACGCGATCGGCGCGGGCCGTCCGCGCACGGGCGCGCTGGTGTTCGCGACGCACTCCACACACAAGCTGCTCGCGGGCATTTCGCAGGCTTCGCAGATTGTCGTGCAGGACAGCGAGAACAGCACGTTCGACCGCCACCGCTTCAACGAAGCGTATCTGATGCATACGTCGACGAGCCCGCAATACGCGATCATCGCGTCGTGCGACGTGGCCGCGGCGATGATGGAGCCGCCGGGCGGCACGGCGCTCGTCGAGGAATCGATTGCCGAGGCGCTCGATTTCCGCCGCGCGATGCGCAAGGTCGACGCCGAGTACGGCGACGACTGGTTCTTCAAGGTCTGGGGCCCGGAAGAACTCGCGGAAGAGGGCATCGGCTCGCGCGACGACTGGATGCTGCGCCCGAACGACCGCTGGCACGGCTTCGGCCCGCTAGCGGACGGCTTCAACATGCTCGACCCGATCAAGGCGACGATCATCACGCCCGGGCTCGACGTGGATGGCGAATTCGGCGAGACGGGCATTCCCGCTGCGATCGTCACGAAGTATCTGGCCGAGCACGGCATCATCGTCGAGAAGACGGGCCTGTACTCGTTCTTCATCATGTTCACGATCGGCATCACGAAGGGCCGCTGGAACTCGATGGTCACGGAACTCCAGCAGTTCAAGGACGACTACGACAACAACCAGCCGCTGTGGCGTGTGTTGCCCGAGTTCGTCGCGCAGCATCCGGCGTACGAGCGCATCGGCCTGCGCGATCTGTGCGAGCAGATCCACAGCGTCTATCGTGCGAACGACATCGCGCGCCTGACGACGGAGATGTACCTGTCGAGCATGGAGCCCGCCATGAAGCCGTCCGACGCCTTCGCGAAGCTCGCGCACCGCGAGATCGACCGCGTGCCCATCGACGAACTCGAAGGCCGCGTCACGTCGATCCTGCTCACGCCGTATCCGCCGGGCATTCCGCTGCTGATTCCGGGCGAGCGCTTCAACCGGACCATCGTCAACTATCTGCGGTTCGCGCGCGAGTTCAACGAGCGCTTCCCGGGCTTCCATACGGATATCCACGGGCTGGTCGGTGAGACGATCAACGGGCGCATCGAGTACTTCGTCGATTGCGTGCGCGATTCCTGATCATGACGACAGCACTGCGCTTCGGGTTGTGGCGTCGTGCGCGCGTTGGCGCGCCGGCGGCGTTGTGCGCGTTCGCATCGGCAATGACGCTGGCGAGCGCGCTGATGATCGTACCCGGCGCGGCGCATGCCGAAGTCGCCGCCGCCGATCCCATCGACGCATCGATGCGGACGTGTCTCGCGCGCGCCGACATGTCGTCGACGATCGGCCAGGTGCAGTGCATGGACACGGCGCGGCTCGCGTGGCAGGCGTCGATGGACCAGTCGTTCCAGCAGTTGCTGTCGAAAGCACCCGACGCGCAGCGCAAGAAGTGGGACGAGAGCCAGAAGCGCTGGAAGGCCTGGCGCGAAGCGGACGGCAAGCTGCTGGCCGACATACTCGCTACGACACGCGGCACGTCGTACCAGCTCGCGGTCGCCGACATGCAGTTGCAGCCGGTGCGCGACCGCGCGCTCGCGTTGCGTGCGGCGGCGATGGACGCCGGCAGGCAGGACCCTAAGAAGCGCCCGCGGGCCTGCTCGTTCGACGCGCAGTGCGAGCACGCGATGTTCGACCTGAACCGCTATTACCGGCGCCTGCATGCGAAGCTGCCTTCGCACGCGCGGCCGGTCCTGTCTCGCGCGCAACGCGCGTGGACGGCCTACCGCGACGCGACCGTCCCGCTGATGGACGCGCGCTCGCAAGTCGATATCATCGGCGCGCGCGTCGCGCAGCTCAAGCGCATGGGTGACACGGCCGGCAACGACTGAGCCGGATCTTTTTCTAAAAACTGCTCGAGCAGCTAAGTGCTTCTCGCAGCACGCATGTTCTATGCGCAGTGAATCAGATCACACTGCGCTCATTCCCATTTAGTGACATTTTTTTAAAGTTGCACTTACAAGTGTCGTTATCTTACGTTGCGTTACCAGAGCGTCGGATAGAAGCACGGCACGCAGCACGCCCGATTCGGAAGGCCCCTGGAGCGCCAGCCATTCTTTGATCGGGATCACTATCTTGAAGCTATCCAAACCCTCCGCATTGCTCGTCGCCACGTTCGTTGCCGCGGCACTGAGCGGATGCGCGACGGAGGCGTCGCGCTCGCTGCCGACGCCCGAAGTCAGTAGCGCACACGTCCCTTATGCCGGCAAGCCGGTGCTCGTCGCCGTCGGCAAGTTCGACAACCGTTCGACCTATATGCGCGGCATCTTCTCCGACGGCATTGACCGTGTCGGCAGCCAGGCGAAAACCATCCTCGTCACCACGCTGCAGCAGAGCCGCCGCTTCTCCGTGCTCGAACGCGACAACCTGGGCGAAATCAAACAGGAAGCCGCGATCGCCAACAAGGCGCAGAAGCTCAAGGGCGCGAACTACGTGATCACGGGCGACGTGACCGAGTTCGGCCGCAAGGAAGTCGGCGATCAGCAACTGTTCGGCATTCTGGGCCGCGGCAAGAGCCAGGTTGCGTATGCGAAGGTCAGCCTGAACATCGTCGATACGACGACCTCCGAGGTGATCGCATCGAGCCAGGGCGCGGGCGAATACAGCCTGTCGAACCGCGAGATCATCGGCTTTGGCGGCACTGCGTCGTACGACTCCACGCTCAACGGCAAGGTGCTCGATCTCGCGATCAAGGAAGCCGTCAATCATCTCGTCGAGCAGGTCGACGCGGGCGCTTTGCAGGCTGCGAACTAACCGGCCGCGAACTAACGCTTCAACACATCACATCCAATAAGACCATGAAAAGAACAAATATGCTGACGGGCATCGCGCTGCCCGTCGCGGCAGCGTGCGCGCTGCTGTCGGGGTGCGCGAACACGAAGAGCGTGTCGCTGTATCAGTGGGATGGCTATCAGCCGCAGGTGTACGAGTATTTCAAGGGGCAAAAGAGTCCGCTCGAGCAGATCGATGCGCTCGAAAAGGCGCGTCAGCAGATTCTCGCGAAGGGCGCATCGGCGCCGCCGGGTTTCCATGCGCATCTCGGGATGCTGTACGCGACCGTCGGCAAGGACCAGGAAGCGAAACAGGAACTGCTCGCGGAGAGAAGCAGTCGTTTCCTGAATCGTCGACCTACATGGACTTTCTGCTGAGCAAATTCCAATGACCATGACCCGCTTTCTCTCACTGAAACTGATCGCCGCGCTGTCTGTCCTGTTCACGTTGACGGCGTGCGTGACGCATGCGCCTCGCCAGGTCGACTACACCGCGTTTCGCAACAGCAAGCCGAGCACGATTCTCGTGCTGCCGCCCATCAACGACACGGCGGACGTGAACGCGACGTACGGCATGCTGTCGCAGATGACGATGCCGATCGCGGAAGGCGGCTATTACGTGGTGCCTGTCGTCGAGATGGAAGAGACGTTCAAGCACAATGGCCTGACGACGTCGACCGACATCCAGGGCGTCGCGCCCGACAAGCTGCGCAGCATCTTCGGCGCGGACGCCGCGGTGTACACGAAGATCACGCAGTACGGTTCGAAGTACATGGTCATCGACAGCACGACGGTGGTTTCGGCAACCGCGAAGCTCGTCGATCTGCGCTCGGGCGACACGCTCTGGCAAGGTTCGGCCAGCGCGACGGCCAAGGAACTGGGCGGCAACGTGAACGTCGGCGGCGGGCTGATCGGCGCGCTGGTGCAGGCGGCCGTCAAGCAGGTCGCGCATACGTTGAGCGACGAATCGCATGATGTGGCCGGGCTGACGAGCCGCAAGCTGCTGTCGAGCGGCGGCGCGGATGGTCTGCTGTATGGTCCGCGTTCGCCGAAGTACGGCACGGACTGATGTTGATGTGATGAACGCGCGCCGCTTGTGATACTGATTGTGATCGGCGCGCGTGTCCTGCTCACGCTTCAGGTGAGCAGATAACCATCTTTCGCGGCAGTCTTCTGCAGCGAAGGCTGCGCGAGCAGATCGCGCGCGGCGTCTTCGATGAATTCGGACAGCGCATCGAGCGCGAGGTCGTTGTCGTCGGTTCCGAACGGCTCTTCGATCTGCGATGCGATCGCGTCGAGCGCCATGAACGTGTACGCGACGAATACCGAGAAGATCGGCGTGAACACGCCGACCGTTTCCACCAGCCCGAATGGCAACGCCGCGCAGAAGAAGTACACGGTGCGGTGAATCATCACCGAGTACGCGAACGGCAGCGGTGTCGACAGGATCCGCTCGCAGCCGCCGACCACATCCGACAACCCGTTCAGATTGCGATCGATGGCCTGAACCGTCCATGCGTCCAGCTTGCCATCGCGCGCCTGCCGTTGCGTCCATTCGCCGAGCCAGAGCATGATCGTCGCGGGCCGATAGCGCGACATCATGACGCGCTCGAAGAGCGGCTTGTCGAGCCTTGTCGACAGATCTTCCGAAGGATCGGTGCATCTCAACTGATGCCGCAGCGCATGCGCGAATGCGCACAAGGCTTGCACGAAGGCCTGCGTTTCGCTCGCGTCGATATGGGCGTTCGGCAGCGTCAACACCTGGCGCGTGAGCGAGCGTGTCTCGTTGAGCAGCTTGCCCCAGAGCTTGCGCGCTTCCCAGTAGCGGTCATAGCTCGCGCTGTTGCGAAAGCCGAGGAAGATCGCGAGCGCAATGCCGATCAGCGAGAACGGCGTGGTGGTCATGTTGATGCTGATCTTCAGCAGGTGAACATGCACGCCGAGCGCGACCAGCGAGATGAGCAGAATGACGCACAGACGCGGCAACAGCTCGGGAAGCACCGAACCACGCCACGCGAGCAGCATGCGGAACCAGCGGAGATGTGGGCGGATGATCATGACAGTGAACGATGAAAGCCGATGGTTGCCGTGATAGTAGCCGACGACGACGCAGCGCAACGGCAGGCGAGGTGAGAGCGGCCCATTGTCCCCTCGATGCAGCGAAGGCGGACGAGCCCGAAGCCGCAGGCAACGCGTGTGAAAACAAAAAAGGCGAACCCTCGCCAGAGAGTCCGCCTTTCAGCAGCCGAAAGGAAGCGGCCTAGCTGAGCGCAGCCCGCGCAGCGGCAACAGCGGCGCGCACCTGATCCGGCGCGGTGCCGCCCGGATGATTGCGGCTCGCGACGGATCCTTCGAGCGTCAGATAGCCGAACACATCGTCGCCCAGCAACGAAGCGACGTTCGGCAACTCAGCCTTCATCTCGTCGAGCGACAGGTCGGCCAGATCGCAGCCGCGTTGTTCGCAGACACGTACCGCATGCGCGACGGCTTCGTGCGCGTCACGGAACGGCAGGCCGCGCTTGACGAGGTAGTCGGCGAGATCGGTTGCCGTCGAGAAGCCCTGCAGCGCAGCCGCGCGCATGTTGTCCGCCTTCACCGTGATGCCCGCGACCATCTCGGCGAAGATACGCAGCGTATCGGCGACGGTATCGACGGTATCGAACAGCGGTTCCTTGTCTTCCTGATTGTCCTTGTTGTACGCGAGCGGCTGGCCTTTCATCAGCGTCAGCAGCGCCATCAGGTGGCCGTTCACGCGGCCCGTCTTGCCGCGCGCCAGTTCGGGCACGTCCGGGTTCTTCTTCTGCGGCATGATCGACGAGCCCGTGCAGAAGCGGTCGGCGATGTCGATGAAGCCGACGCGCGGGCTCATCCACAGCACGAGTTCTTCGGAGAAGCGCGACACATGCGTCATCACGAGTGCCGATGCCGCCGTGAATTCGATTGCGAAGTCACGGTCGGAGACGGCGTCGAGCGAGTTCGCGCAGATGCCGTCGAAGCCGAGCGTCTTCGCGACGGCGTGACGGTCGATAGGATAGCTGGTGCCGGCGAGCGCCGCCGCGCCGAGCGGCAGACGGTTCACGCGCTTGCGGCAGTCCACCATGCGCTCGGCGTCACGCGAGAACATCTCGACGTAAGCGAGCAGGTGATGGCCGAACGTCACGGGCTGCGCGACCTGCAGGTGCGTGAAGCCCGGCATGATCGTGCCGGCGTTGCTGTCGGCGAGGTCGAGCAGCGCGACGCGCAGATCCTTCAGCAGGTCGCCGATGCGGTCGATTTCGCCGCGCAGCCACAGGCGGATGTCGGTCGCGACCTGGTCGTTGCGCGAGCGGCCCGTGTGCAGGCGCTTGCCGGCATCGCCGATCAGCGCCGTCAGGCGCGCTTCGATGTTCAGGTGCACGTCTTCGAGATCGAGTTGCCATTCGAACTCGCCGCGCTCGATTTCACCCTTGATCTGCGCCATGCCGCGCTGGATCGCCGCGAGGTCGTCGGCGCTGATGATCTTTTGCGCGGCCAGCATCGACGCGTGCGCAAGCGAGCCTTCGATATCGACGAACGCCAGACGCTTGTCGAAGAAGACCGACGACGTGTAGCGCTTGACGAGTTCCGACATCGGCTCGGAGAAGCGAGCCGACCAGGCTTCGCCTTTTTTATGCAGTTGGGACGTCATGGTGATGGGCAGTATGCGAGGTGAAGACGCTGACGGCGCGTGGAGACGGCGCCGCCTCGAAGGAGACAACGATTTTACCACCCGCCGTGCGGGCGGCTTCCGGGTGGCCGGGCAAGCTCATTCGCGCATCAGCACGACGAGCTTCAGGTCTTCGCGGTGCGCGGGCTTGAAGGTGATCTGGTTGTAGGTGACGTGGCCGTCGCGCGGATGATTGAACCGGCGCTGGCCGCCTTCGCGCTCGTTGACGTCCTGCGACGCCCAGAAGCGCGCGAACGCGTCGCTCGAGGCGGAGAGTTCGTCGATCAGCGAGCGCGTGGGCGCGTCGTTCTGATGGCGGATCGAATCGGCGCGATATTCGGCGGCGAGACGCCGCGCGCGGATTTCCCAGTCGACGATCAGGCTGCGCGCCTCCGGCGACAGGAACGTATAGCGCAGCAGGTTGCGATCGTGCTCACCGTCGAGCCAGCCGACGAACAGGTCCGCCGCGGGCTCGTTCCACGCGAGCGCGGTGAACTGGCGGTCGAGCACGTAGGCGGGTGCGCTCACGAGCTGCACGGTCTTGAGCAGCATGGCGGGGGTATCGGCGGCGGCGGGGTCCGGCTCGGCCGGGTCGCGCTGCGCGGCCAGTTCGAACAGATACGCGCGTTCGGCACGCGAGAGCTGCAGCGCGACGGCGATGCGCGCGAGCGCGTCGGCGGACGCGGACACGGGCCGTCCCTGCTCGATCCAGGTGTACCAGGTCGGGCTCACGCCGCACAGCTGCGCGACTTCCTCGCGCCGCAGGCCGGGCGTGCGGCGGCGTGGGCCCGGTGGCAGGCCGACGGCTTGCGGCGACAGGCGCTCGCGATGGGCGCGGATGAACTCGCCGAGCGCGCGGGCGGGCGACGCGTCGAGCGGCGGGGCGGAATCGGCGGGGGACGGCGTGGTCATGTGGCGCGACTGCGGTGGCTGGTAATGTCGATACCAGAATAATTGCTTGACTTGTACTGGTACAGGGCGGGCTCTATTGTAGCGACAGGCGAGACGCTTCGCGACTTTGACCCTATCCTCACAAACAAGCCTGCAGGCACTGGAGCACACGATGAAGCATCACGATCAGGTAGCCGACGCGTTCGGCTCGACGGCGGCCTCGTATTTGACGAGCCAGGTACACGCGACGGGAGCGGACTTGCAGACGCTGGCGGCTGCTGTTGCGGCGACGCCGGGTGCGGCGGTGCTCGATATGGGATGCGGGGCGGGGCATGCGAGTTTTGCGGTTGCACCGCATGCTGGGGCGGTTGTCGCTTATGACATTGCGCCGCAGATGCTGGCTACGGTTGCTTCTGCTGCTGTTGATCGCGGGTTGTCGAATATTCGTACGCAGCAGGGCGCGGCTGAAAAGCTGCCGTTCGATGATGGTTCGTTTGATTGGGTCGTGAGCCGGATGAGCGCGCATCACTGGCACGATGTGCCGTTGGCGCTCGCCGAAGTGCGGCGGGTTTTGAAGCCCGGCGGGCGTGTGATGTTTATTGATATCGCTGGGAGCGAGCATCCGTTGCTCGATACGCATCTTCAGGCTGTCGAGGTGTTGCGCGATGGGTCGCATATTCGTGACTATCGCGCGGATGAATGGGTGGCGTTTTTTGCTGCCGCAGGGTTTGAGGCTGTGGTGCGCGAGCGCTGGCGGCTCGATATCGAGTTTGCTTCGTGGGTCGCGAGGATGAGGACGCCTGAGGCGCGGGTTGTTGCGATTCGGTCTTTGTGGGCTTTCGCCCCGGATGAGGTTCGTGAGTATTTCGCTGTCCAGGAAGATGGGTCCTTTAAGCTCGATGCTTTGATGGTTGAGGCGTATTGAGGTTTTTTTGTCTGCGACGCTTTTGTTGGTGTGCTTGGGTTTGTGCTGGCATCCGGTTTTGTCTTCGTGGCGAGGGCGGTTTGGTTTGCTTGTGCTTTTTGCTCGCATCCGCGTTACGGTGTCTGCCGTTCAAGCGTCGCCCCTGTGCGGGGCGGCACCTACTTTTCTTTGCCGCCGCAAAGAAAAGTAGGCAA
>NZ_JAWRXV010000517.1:0-301 GCF_046534875.1 Paraburkholderia sp. SIMBA_054
GCTGCTGGTCGCCGCGGGATACGCGCCGCTGTTTCGCGAGCGTCCGCTGTCGGACCCGCAACTGAGCGCCGCGCGCGAGGCCGTCGAACTGGTGCTGAAGGGCCACGAGCCGTATCCGGCGCTTGCCATCGACCGTCACTGGACGATCGTCGCCACCAACAATGCGCTCGCACCGCTGCTCGCGGGCGCGAGTCCCCAATTGCTGAAGCCGCCCGTCAACGCGTTGCGCCTGAGCCTGCATCCGGAAGGCATTGCGTCGTCGATCGTCAACTGGCACGCGTGGCGCGAGCACGTGCTCGCG
>NZ_JAWRXV010000518.1:0-300 GCF_046534875.1 Paraburkholderia sp. SIMBA_054
CGGCAGATGTCGCGGCTGGAGCGCTATTTCCACTACCGCAACCTCGACGTGTCCACGATCAAGGAGCTGGCGCGGCGCTGGTCGCCGCAGGTGCTGGCCGGGGTCAGCAAGACCTCCAGCCACACCGCGCTGAGCGACGTGCACGATTCGATCGACGAACTGCGGCACTATCGCCGCTTCATGGGTGAGCTGGCGGGATTGCCGGGCGGGGGTTGAATCCTTCCGTAGGAACGGCTTCAGCCGCGAATGCCCTCCGCTCGCGGGGTTGCCACCGGGGGGCGATGATTTCCGGTCGCGGCT
>NZ_JAWRXV010000519.1:0-300 GCF_046534875.1 Paraburkholderia sp. SIMBA_054
TAGGTGAAAGAGATCATTTTACCAACACGCCAAACTTTTTTGATTTTAGAGATGTCAACTTCTTTTTCTTCACCTTTGTATTTGAATTTAACGGTCGCACCACCACCACCGGTACCAGATTTTTTGATGTTCAGCCAAGAGGTCAGACCGGTCTGTTTGGTTGTCTGCCAACGCAGGTCTTCTTTACGGTAACCGAAACCTTCCAGGATACGCAGAACCGCCGGCAGAACCTGGTTTTCGATGTAGTATTCCGCGTCGTATTTGTGTTTACGCGGGTCGTATTCTTCCGCCAGGATCGCA
>NZ_JAWRXV010000520.1:0-300 GCF_046534875.1 Paraburkholderia sp. SIMBA_054
GTATTAACATTTGCTACACCCATGTCTGTAGATCTGACGTGGTTAAAGATAAAGTATTGACTTTCTCTAATCATTTAATCACCTTTTTAAACGAAGTAAGAGCCTAAAGTCTAGGCTCTTTATAAACTTCCATAATTCTGTTTGGTATAGTTAGTGATTTTCTTTATAACAGTATCAGAAAACTTTTCTGCTGTATTTTGGTCGCCATACATGTTTTCAATATGGAAATGCAATTCACCAATATTGCCTAAGTTATTATCTGTACTGTTTACAGAAGGTTGCGGAGCTTTTGTAAGCTTG
>NZ_JAWRXV010000077.1:0-44404 GCF_046534875.1 Paraburkholderia sp. SIMBA_054
AACGCCACATTCCTGATTCCATTACTACGTTGCGCATCCTGCTTGGACAAACGCTCATGCAACGATGGCACTCTTCCTGTACACCAATAGAGCGCGCAACTGATTTTATGACACAGTAGTACTAGCAGGCTGCTGATGTACCGCTGAAACACGTCATCGCGCAGAGTTCGTGAAGCGTTGATAGAAGGAGCCCAACTGCCCGATGGAGATTATGCGCGGCGCCGACACGTTCACCGAGAGTCTGTTTTCCATGCGCAAGCTGGAAGACTTCATTCCGCCGTCACATCCGCTGCGTGCGATTCGCGTCATGGCGAACGAAGCACTCGCGAAGATGGATCGGCTGTTCACCGACATGTACGAAGCCGACATAAAGGGCGGGCGGCCGAGCATCGCGCCGGAGAAGCTGTTGCGGGCGATGCTGATCCAGGTGCTCTACAGCATCCGCTCGGAGCAGCAATTGATGGAGCAGGTGCAATACAACCTCCTGTTTCGGTGGTTCATCGGCCTGGCAATGGATGACGTGGTGTGGGTGCCCACGGTCTTCACGAAGAACCGCGAGCGGTTGATCAGGCACGATGCCGTGATCGAATTCTTCAACGAAGTGGTGGCCATCGCTGAGAAGAAGGATCTGCTCTCGGACGAGCACTTCAGCGTAGACGGCACGCTGATCCAGGCGTGGGCGGGACACAAGAGCTTCGTGCGCAAGGACGGCGACGATCAGGATGACGAAGGCAGCAGCGCGGACGACTTTAAAGGTAGCAAGCGCAGCAACGAGACGCATCAGTCCAGGACCGATCCTGATGCGCGGCTCTATCGTAAAGGCAAGAGTGCGACACGCACACTCGTGTCCGGGTAACTCCAACGTTAGGAGCATTGAAAGGAGGTGTGGTCCCGGGGCGAAAGCTCCACGCGTTATTGTCCGGTCGATGTGCTCAGTTAGGGTGCGTCGATAGAGAGACCTACCATGCGACTGGTAGTAGCCTGAGGAGACTTGCGTCACTGGCAACGGTGGGGTGGGTAGCTCTCCTTACAAAGTGCCCCCATAAGGGTATCCGACGGCTGTGAAGCTATGGGGTGGAGACTCCCAGCAGCAATGGGGTCAAGGTGCGAGGCTGACCGATATGGGCAACGAAAGTGAACTGTTGATAAACGTCGTAATTGCGGAGGTGCCCAAGCTGCTGAATGGCACTAACCAAAAGGTATGTGGTCGGTTGTCCCGATTCTTGCACGGGACACGTCGCCATCAGACCACCGGCGAAGAGGCAGGCCCTAACTCGGTCGTGTAATGCGTGGGGAACGTGGTAAGCCCGTATGGCTGCCGGGGCGCAGTTCGGCTCAGGCAGGCGAACTGTAAGGAACGCTGTTGGCTGTGCGGGTATGGGAGGTTGGAAAAAGCGAATGCCGGACTGTAATGGTCCGGATAGGGGTTGAAACATCACCCCACGCGAAAGCGGGCAGACTTCCAACTGGTGCGGCAGTCGTTGGCAGGCTGCAGCGGTTCTGGTCATAGACTCTGTGCGTGATCCGGGTTCAGCAAGGAAGAAGCCATCAGTAGTTAGGACGGCTCTGCGTTCCCGCTTCGAGAACTATGCAGTGCAATGGCCGGCGAAGAAGAACGGGGGTGACTGACCCGTGAATCGGCTCTCCGTGAGGGGAGCTTTTGCTGTGCTTGAGTCGTATGCGGGGAAACTCGCACGTACGGTTCTTAGAAGGGGGCGGCCGCGCAGTAATGCGCGGTTGCTACCCGACCGGCCAGCGAATTGCGATACATGGGCCATACGCTGACCGATAACCGGCACGGTCTGGTGGTCAACGCGCGCGTGACTCGCGCTGACGGGCATGCTGAGCGTGAAGCGGCCAAGATCATGATCAACGACGCGCGGCAAGCGGTACAGGATGCCAGCGCAGAGATCACGCTGGGCGCGGACAAGGGTTACGACGCACAGGAATTCATCGAGGCCTGCCACGAGATGAAGGTCACACCGCACGTAGCGCAAAACACTTCGGGGCGGCGTTCGGCGGTGGCCGATACCATTGCCTCGAGCGCGGGCTATGCCATTTCTCAGCAAAAGCGCAAGCTGATCGAACAAGGCTTCGGATGGGTGAAGACCGTGGGGCGTATGCGCCAGGCGATGGTACGCGGGTTGAAGAAGGTGGATCAGATGTTCGTGCTGAACATGGCCGCATACAACCTCGTGCGCCTGCGATCCTTGGCACAGGTCCGTCCATAGTGACGGGAAACGCGGAAATGAGGCCAGGAATTGGCCTCAAAACGCTTAAAGCGACGTTGAATTCGCATTGAACTTGCACAATGCGAAAAAACTTGCGACGAGAGTCGCGTAATCGGAGTGAGGCCGTTTCAACTCGGGTGTACTTCAGCAGCCTGCTAATGCGCTTTGCTATGCCGTCGCCCATCCGCCGGCCTGCAAGACGAATCAAGTTATCGAACACGGACTAACGTCCAAAGACGATCTCAAAGACCTGAGTCTGAGAAAAAGTTACTGCTAAATCCAATAGATCAAAAAAATACTTATAATCAATTCATTTCCAAGGACACTTCTGGTTAATCGGCGCAATGAATAAAAAAATCGTGCCACTATACGAAGCCATTACGTTTGAATGGTTGCCGCACCGGACAGCTCGAAACCCTTATCCGGCCATGCTCGGCCCACCGCAGCGCCGCGCGTCGCCGGACGGGACGGGACGCCGAGCCATTCCCTTCAATATTAGAAAAATAGCATTTTCCGGACAATAGGGGCTTCTGAGCAGCCGATTTCAGCCAATGAATCCGCGTAGCCAATTTATCTGTAGCATAATTCGATCGCCCCTAATCAACAGCGCTTCACTCACCTGAAAATGGGTTGATCCGGTGACCGATAAACTGCTTACCGATTGGAGTACTGCGTCGCTGGGCAAGAGCACGACGGCCGACATGAAGCGGACCGTGTTCTACGTGCAGCCGTTGATCGCCCACTACCGGATGGAGGTCGTCGAGTCGCTGAACCGGCTCTTTTCCGTCAAGCTTTTTGCCAGTTCGGCAGGGATCGAATCGAACGGTTTTTCGCGGGAGAAGCCCGCATGCGAGGAGTTCGTCGAAACGCAGATCAGCCACGTCTTTTCGCCGGGCATCAACATGCAGCGGGAAGTCGTCGGAAGAATCGTGCGCGAGCGCCCCGCTGCCGTGCTGATATTCGCGGACATCCGCTATCTGTCGCTCTGGCTCGCGCTGATAGCTGGCCGCGCGATGCGCATTCCCGTCCTGATCCATGGTCAGGGCCTGTACCGGCACGAAGACGACGTCGGCGTGATCCGCACGCTGTGCTACCGGATCGCCGTCGCGCTATCGACGCAATACATCTGCTACACCGACGCGTCCAAGCGTTCACTGGAAAGCGTCGGTTGTCCTTCCGGGAAACTGATCGTGGCCGATAACTCGCTGACCGTCGAATACACCGTCGATCCCGCCGAAAAGTCGGGCAAGGAAACGGGCATCCTGTTCCTTGGGCGGCTGCGCGACGACTCGAACGTCGGCGCGCTGATCGAAGCCGTCGGCCGTCTGCGCAGCGAGGATCATCAGATCACGCTGCATCTGGTCGGCGGCGGCAAGCACGGCGCGCAACTCAAGCGCGTGTACGGCGACCGCGACTATGTCATCTGGTACGGACCGGTGTTCGACGAAAGCCGCATCGCGGCGATCAGCCGGCTTTGCCGCATCGGCTGCTACCCTGGGGCAGCGGGTCTGAGCGTGGTCCACATGTTCGGGTTGAGCCTGCCGCCGCTCGTTCACGACGAGCTACAGCGGCATATGGGCCCCGAGCCGGGCTATGTCGAAGAAGGCAGCACGGGGTTCTTCTATCCGCGCGAAGGCGGCGTCGATGCGCTCGCGGGTACGCTGCGGCGCGTGTGGACGATGTCGCCCGAAATGATGCGCGCGGCGAGCACCGCAGCCTATTCGAAGTATCAGCAGCTGAATTCGCCGACCCTCGGAAGAAAGCTGGCCGAGATCGTTCGCGCGTCGCTGAAGCCTTGATCGAGGCATTTCGCGAACACAGCCCATCGGCACCCTTTTCATCCCGTCCTGAGCAAGAAACCTAAGCCCGCGCGCCGATCACCTGCTGCGCCACGGCCAGATAGCGCTGCGCCGTATCCTGCAACGTCAAGCCCGCCAGCGACCTCGGCACCTTAGGCTGCGCCAGCGCGCCCAGCAGCGCGGCGGCATAGGCGGCCGTATCGTCGGTATCGACGAGTTGCACGCAGGGCAGCATCTCCGCGAACTGGAACGGCGTGATCGTGCTCGCGACAACCGGAATCCCCGACGCCAGCGCCTCCAGAAACGCAATGCTGTGCCCTTCCGAACGCGACGGCATCGCGAACACGGTCGACGCGCGCAGCACGCCGCTCACGTCCGTATGCGGACCATCCACGCTCACCCGGCTTTCGAGCCCGAGCTTCTTCACCAGACCCTGGATCGCGGCCAGATAGGCCGGGTCCTCGACCACGCCGTACAACTGCAGCCGCACATCCGTCACCTGCGCCGCGACCTCGCGAAACGCATGCACCGTCTGCAGCTGGTTCTTCACCGACGTGTACCGGCCGATCTGCACGATCTGCGGCGGCGTATCGCCCGTGCGCGGCCGGCCGTCGAATGCAAAGCGTGACATGTCGACGCCGTTCGGGATCATCGTCAACAGCGGATGCGAGCCGACGCAGTCCGTATAGTCCCGCACGTTCGCGGGCGACACGCCGATCACCGCCCTCGCCCGCGACGACAGCACGCGCTCGACGTTGCGAAACAGCTTGCGCTCGAAATCGTTGACGGCGGAATGCATCACGTAGATCACGGGCACCTTGCTAGGCAGCGCGCGCGCATAGAACGCGGGGATCGTCGCGTGCGCGAACACGACGTCGGGCCGAAAGCGCCGCAGCACGCCCGCCAGATGCATCAGCTTGCCCGGCAGGCTCGCGCGCTTCGCGGGGAACACGCACGCGACGCCGTGACTCGCCAGCTCGCGCGTGAACGGCGCAAAGTCGGGCCGCTCGGGCATCAGCGCCGTCACGCCGACCACACTGCCGTCGCGCTGCTGATGTATCGCGAGATCCTTCGCCAGCACTTCCGCGCCCGACAGACGCGGCTCCAGCACGAGATGAAGTATCCGCATCACATCACCCTCGCCGTGCGATACGTCATCCACGCAGCCGCCGAACTCAGGCCGACCGTCATCGCCCATGCAATACCCGTGACGCCCCAGTAATGCGTCGCGGGCGGCACGCAGGCGACCAGCACGAACACCTGGATCACCGACGCCTGCGTCGTCGCCTTCGCGTCGCCGACGGCCCGCAGATACGACACCAGCACCGCGATCAGGGCGCCGATCGCCATGTTGATCACAAAGATCTTGAAGAGCGGCACGGCGGGTAGCCAGGCCGGGCCGAGTACCAGCGCGAAGAGCCAGTGCGCCGCGAGCCGCAGCACGAGCACGACCGCCACCAGCCCCAGCGCGATCCCGCCGATATAGCGCCTGAAAAGCCGTGCAGCGGCATGCGGATCGGCGCGATGGCGTGCGGCGAAGGTCGGAAACAGGTACTGCGACATCGCGATCGCGGCATCGGCGAGCAGCATCTGCGCGAGCCGCGACGACATCTGATACGCGCCGAGTTGCGCGGGCCCGAGCAGCTTGCCGACCACCACTTTGTCGAACTGGTTGAGGATCAGATTGACGACGCTGCCCGCCCAGATCCAGCGGCTAAAACCAATGTAGTGGCCGATGCCGGACCAGCGCAGGCGGATAGGCGGACGCGGCGTCATCGTGATCCAGGTGAGCGTCGTCTTCAGCGACTCGCCGACGATCATCCCAAGCAGCACCGAGTACGCACCCGCGCCCGCCAGCGCGAGCGCCAGCCCGCAACAGCAGTCGACGAATGCCGCCGACACCTCGATCACCGCGACGTGCTGGAAGCGCCGCTCGCGTTGCACGACGTAATACGCAGGCGACGCGATGCCGCGCAACAGCGGCAACAGCGCGGCGAGCTGTAACAGCAGCAGCGCGCCGCCGAGATGGAACTGGCTGTTCATCAGCGGCGCGATCGCGACGAGCGCCACGCCGATGATCAGGCCGCGCGTCGCTAGCGTAGTCCAGACGGAGCCAAGTTCATCGCGGGTCGGCGCGGCCTGCCCCTGGATCACCGCCTGCGACAGGCCCGTATCGGACATGGCTTCCGCAATCGCGACGGCGAGCAGCGCGACGCTCACGCTGCCGATCGCCTCCGGCCCGAGGATACGGCCGATCGCGAGAAATTTGACGGCAACGAGCCCACGCATCAACACCTGCTGCAACAGCACCCATGTCGCTGCGCTCGAACCCAGGCCTGCCCTGAACGAAAACGCCGGTAGCCTCATCGTCCGCAATGTTTTTCTCCTGTGTCGATCCGAGTTGGCGCTTTGGCGCTTACTCTGGTCCCATGCAAAGCTGTCGATCAGAGTTACCGCTTTAGCGCTTACTCGGGTCCCATGCAAAGCCGTCGACCAGAGTTAGCGCTTCACCCCGCACCACCTCAACCCGTTGCGCATACCCATGCGCGCCGCAGACACAGCCTGTCCGTCGGTTTACGCACGCCGTCCCTCAAGGTAACCCGCCACACCCGCACACGGACGCCATCTGTCAGTCAGATTCCGCAACCCGCCCCCTCCGGCTGTCCGTTGTCGCCAAACAAATGGCGAAATTGTCGGTTCGCGCCGAAGACGTAATGCTAAGGTGAGCCCAAGGCTGCTCCTTAAGATCGCCATGGAACGCGCAACCCATCTCGTGTCCGTTGAAGCCCCCATCGCCGATGCTGCGAGACTCGGCTATGTCGTCATCATCGAGCCCAATTTCACCGGGCATCGGTGGCGCTATGTCGAGTGGATCGCACAGGCCTGCCTCGAAGCCGGCTATCCTGTTCTCGTCGTGACCGAGAACTCGAACGAAGACCATCGCCTCGCGCGCGAGATCATGTCGGCAAGGCGCGAGGACCTGCAGATCGCGTTCGTCGACAAGGAAAGCCAGCGTCACAGCCGCGGCCTGAAGCGCGTCAGCTACGCGCGGTTTCATGCGTATTTCAAGCTCGCCTACGACTCCGTCAAGCGCGCGGAACGCGTGCGTCTTGTCGTCGTTCCGTATGTCGATTACTTCTTTCACGCGCTGCCGCTGCTCGGCTCGCCGTTCGGCAGGACGCCGTGGATCGCGATCACGATGCGCGCGACGTTCCATCATCGCAAGGTCGGTGTGCGCACACCGGGACGGCCGCTCGTCAATACGCTGAAGTCGCTGCTGTTTCGCCGCGCCGTCCATACGAGAGGGCTGCGCACGCTGCTGTCGATCGATCCGACACTGCCCGAATGGGTCGGCCGCGCGAAGCCGAAACATGGCGCATCCGTCGGATACGTGGCCGATCCGTTCCCCGATCCGAAGGCCGAAGATCCCCTCGTCGCGCGCGAGCGTCTCGGGCTTGATCCCGCTGGCCGCTATCTGCTCGTCTACGGCTCGATCAGCGAACGCAAGGGCATCTGCGAACTCGCCGAGGCGCTCGCGGGCATGAAGGAGGACGCGCCGACGCTCCTGCTCGCCGGCGAACAGGACCAGGAAGTGCGCGGCTTCATGCGCGCGTTCATTCCGATCCTGAAGCCCGCGCCCGTGATACTCGATCAGTTCGTTTCGAACGAGATGGAGCGGGACCTGTTCTCCGCATGCGACGTCGTCTGGCTCGGCTACAAAGGCCACTACGGGATGAGCGGTGTGCTCGTGCAGGCCTATCGCTTCGACAAGCCCGTTGTCGCGACGAGCGACGGGCTGATCGGCTGGTTCTGCCGCGGCGGGCAACTCGGGCCGTGCCTCGACGACCTGTCGGCGGTATCGATCACGCAAGCGCTCGGCGAAGTTGCCGTGCAATGGCAACGCGGCGAAAAGCACCAACGTCCGCTCGATCATCTGCTCGCGTGCAACACGCTCGGTCAATTCAAGGAAACGCTGCGCCAGACGATCACGGCCGCTGTCGAAACGCGCGTCTGATCCGGCACGCGCATGTAAGCGGTGACCCTTTGCCTCAGTATGCTTGCGGGCGCACCGCTCAATCCGACGTTTCGCTACTCACCCGCTCGATCCGTTTCACGCGCGCGACCCGCGCTAGCAGCACCTGGCGCGCCCATTGCGCGCAAGGCCGCTCGATGCGCGTCGCGCTGATCCGCGCGGCCACATAGCTCGCACAACACGCGAACACGGCGGCAATCGCGAAGCCGAGCACGGGCACGCGGTGATCGAGTGCATCGAGCGGCGTCTTCAACGCAACGCGCACGACCAGGATCACGACGAAGCTCCAGATGTACAACCCGTAGCTGTTCTGCCCAAACGCGGCAACGATCCGCGCGCCCGGATAACGGCGCGGCAGTTGCGCGAGCAGCAGCAACAGCGCGGCCGCTGCGCACGCGGCGACCGTCGGCGCGAGCCAGTGCGCGAGGCCAAGCCCCGAACCCGTCGCGTACAGCAATGCGAGCAGGACTGCACAGGCGGCGAGCGTGCACGCGATGCCGAACATCGACAGCTTCATGCCGTCGCGTAACAGAAGCCGCTTGCCATAGCGCGCGAGCACGAAGCCGATGACGAAGCATGGCAGTTGCGTCGGCGGCCAGTAGTAGAGGAACGAATTGTTCTCGACGGTGCAGACGTCATCGGCGCAGGCGCCCGCCGTCAGCGCGACGGCGCTGATCACCAGCAGCGCCAGCGACGTACGCCATAGGCCGCGCCGCGTGCGCGTCGCGATGAAGAGGAGCGGTGCGAACAGATAGAAGCACATCTCCACGCCAATCGACCAGCCGCCCGGCACCACCGTATTGACGGCACTCGGCACCCACGCGTGGATGAAGACGAGATTCGCCACGACGTCGCTAACACCATGCGCCGCCGTCACCCGCGTATCGAAGCGTCCCGCCAGATGATTCCCGAGCGAATACACGGCAATCGCAACGTAATACAGCGGCGCGATGCGAAAGAAGCGCTTGACGTAGAAGCGCCGCGCGATCAGCGAGCGGTCGTCGCCGAAGCGCTTCGTTTCTTCTTCGAGTGTCAGCATGATCGTCACGGCGCTGATGACGAAGAACAGCTGCACGCCGTATTGCCCCATATCCGACACGGCCTGCAGCCACGTAGGCAGCGCGGGCATGAAGAGCGCGAGATGCACGACAATCACGCCGACAATGGCGAGTGCGCGGCCGGCATCGAGCGCGGCGACGCGAGCGTCGTCATGCGTCGCGGCCTTCGTGACGGACGCGCTCGTTGCCGTGGTGACCGACGAGACGTGCGTAGCCGCGTGCGCCGCAGGCGTCCCCGACGCGCTCGCGCGGGTCCGCTCCACGCAGCGGCTACCGATGCGGTCAAGCCATGTCAGCGTTCCTGTGAAGCTCACGCAAATCCTCCCCTTGCGAGCCGGATGCTTCGCCCACCTGCGCGCACGCGACGCGTGCAGCATGCTGCAGCAATGAATGGGCCGGAATCAGGACAGCTGCCCGCCGACGGGCATTTCCTCGCGCACCGATGCGTTGCGTTTAGCCGGGAACAGCGCATTGCGCAGCCGCAGGAACGGATACTCGACGGCGCGCGTCATCACATAGCCCGCGATGATGGCGACAGCAGCCTGCGCGGCCAGCGCGACGAACCAGATCGCGGCGGGCGGCAAGCCAAGGGCCGTCGCCTTGCGGATCACGATGTCGCCGGGCGCGAGCGCGAGCGAATGCCACAGGTAGATGCCGTACGAGTATACGCCGAGCCACGCAACCGCGCGGTACACGCGCAAATCGCGAACCCTGCCCGAGTGCTCAAGCATCAGCACGATGAACGCGCAAAAGCCGAGTGCCTGAATCGTATAGCCGATGCTTTCATCAAGCGGCTCGTGCTTCGTCGCGAGCACGAGCCATGCGACCAGCACGGCCACGACGGCAAGCAGCCAGCCGGTACGCTTCGCGATGCCCTGATAGACATCGGGCTTCATCCAGTAGATCGCGGCCAGAATCACGCCGTACAGCAAACTGTCGATCCGGTACTGCGTATAGAAGAACGCGGCCTGCAAATCGCCGCCCGCGACTTCGAGGCAACGCGCGATCAGCACGATCACGCAGATCCCGCCGAGCACGCTGATGATCGAGCCGGCGCGCATCTTCCAGCGTGCGAACAGCAGCAGCAAGGCGGGCAGAAAGAGATAGAAGTGCTCTTCGACGGCAAGGCTCCACGTCTGCGCGATCGATGTGCCGAAGTAGTTCTGCAAATGCGTCAGGTTCTGCCAGAGGAACGTGTCCAGCGGATGCCGGCCAGCGACCGAATGAAACAGGATCAGCACGTAGTAGGCGGGCCAGATCTTGAACATCCGCCGCACGATAAAGCGGCGCGCGTCGACGTGGCCCTTCTCCGCGTATTGCCGCAGCAGCAGCCCGCCGACGAGAAAGCCGCTCAGCGTGAAGAACAGGTTCACGCCCTCCCGACCGAAGTTCTTCAGCGGATACTCGATGATCGAGATCAGCGCGCTGCCAGTCTGATTCACATGAAAGTGGTAGCCCATCACCGCGATAATCGCGATGCCGCGCACGAAGTCGAGTTCGACCGACCTGCCTCGCATCATCGATTGCGCGCTGCCGAATAGCTTCATGCCTGTTCCCCTTCGACGTCGTTTGCTGGTCTTGATTGTGAGCCGCCACGCGGAGAGCCACTGCCCTTTCGTACCGTTAGTCCCCTGGCGCATTGAATGCATGCAGGCATGCGTCGACGGGCACTTTTCGCACGATATTCCGACCATGTTGCTTGCTCGGCCGCGCACCCGTACGCCAAGTTGCTGCCCTTATCGGACAGCCTGGCCGCGCGTGCCGAACCGTCTGACCAGACGCTTTTGACGCATCGTTTGACCCCGCCAGAACCCAGGCGTATTACGCCTGTGCCGGACTTCACGCCAGGCGCTCCATTTATATTCAGACTGAACAGTGGCGCGCGTCGCCCTGCCACGATGAAGATATCGCACCGCACCGGGAGAGGGAGAATCGATGCGCAACAAGTACGCTACGTTGTGGATCTGGATGTGCTTGTGTCCACTCGCGCTCGACTACAAGGCACCGGATGCGGATTCGGGCCACGCCGCGCAGATCCTGCTCGTCGCGCCGACTTTCGCTGCCGCGCTCGCGCTGATTTTCATCGCGCCGCGTTTTCGCGAAGTGTCTCCGTTGCGCCGGTTCGTCACCCTTTGCCTCGTGCTGAGCGTGCCGGGCAGCCTGATCGCGCAATTCGTGCAAGGCAACGATTTCGGCAACTATCTGCGTGTCGTGTTGCCGTTTCTGCTGTTTCTGCTCGGTTACGCGATGGCGTGCCATCCGTGGCATGAGAACCGCATCGGGCAGATGGAAAAGGCGCTCTTCTGGGCGAACCTCATCTGTCTGGTCTTCACGTTCGTCTTTGGCATTGCGACGGGCGGCGGATTGGGCGGGATCGCCGACGTGCGCTTTCGTATCGTCTCCGTGACGCTGCTCGGCCTGCAAGGCGTGCTGCTGCACGAATTCGTGCTCGCACGACGCTTTTCGCCGTTCATGCTCGCGGTGTTTCTCGGCACGGTGCTCGTCGAGCTGTTAAGCGTGACGCGCAGTCTGCTGGCCGGCACGATGCTGCTGTTCATGATGGCCGCGTGGATGAGCGCGCCGTCGTTGCGTTACCTGCTGCGCTCGGCCATACGTACGTTTATCGTGAGTATCGTGCTTGGCGCGATGGGCGCGCTCGCCATACTGAGCATGCCGTCAGTCAGCGAGCACTGGATGCAGCGCTTCACGGCTGCCTCCAATACGCAGACTGGCAAGGACCCGACGACCATCACGCGTCTTGCCGAAATCAAGGACCAGTTCGATCAGGTGACGTCGTCGACGCAATCGCTGCTACTCGGCGAGGGCTACGGCCATTACTACCGCTATTCGCCGCAATATCTGCCCGATCTCGCGGGACAGATCAGCGAGAAGGATTTCTACGCGATCCGCGAATGGGCGGCGGGTCACAACTTCTGGATCTATCAGCTGTTCGCGGGCGGTCTGCTGTTCGGCCTCGCGCTGCCGCTCGCGGTACTGGTGACGCTGGCGCACTGCACGCTCGCTTACCGACGATGGCGCGCGAAAAGCCCCGGTGCGCCACTTTTGCCCGTGTTCGGCCGCGCGATCCTGCTGCTCGCCGCGCTGCCAGCCCAGTCGATCGGCGGCAATCCACTCGGCCCGCGTTTCTCGGGACTCGTATTCGGCGTCGCGCTCGGTTTGACGGTCGCGACGTATTGCCGTTTGCATCGACAGCTGGACGCAAAGGCGCGCTTGAAAGTCGAGCCTGTGACGCCGCCGCCATCGGCACGCGCGACAGCCGTCGCGCAGAAACCGCCGACGCAGCCGCCCGTCCAGCCGCCCCGCCCCGCGCCGTTCGCGTCGGCTGCCGCGCGATGCGCGCTGAAAGACGCAACAGGGTCAGAACCGTACGACGCAGACCGCACGCGCGATCTGCGTCAGCGAGGCATGCCGGCGTCCGCGTGACGTGCGCTGCAGCGCATGTCACGCATCACGCGGATTGCCTCGTTTCATCGCCCGGCTGCGCCGGTCCTTTTCGCACTGCGCCGTGTTATTCGCCAATGAAAATTCTTCATCTACTTTCGACAGTCGACCCGCGGGCAGGCGGACCGACTGAAGGTGTGCGACAGAGTGGCGTCGCGATGGCGTCGCTGGGTCACGAGGTCGAGGTCGCGTCACTCGACGCCACCGATGCGCCGTATGTACGCGACTTCCCGTTGCCCGTGCATGCGCTCGGTCCGGGCCGCAACTACTACGGCTTCACGCCCGATTTCGTGCCGTGGCTCAGCCGCGAGGCGCAGCGCTTCGATGCCGTGATCGTGCATGGACTGTGGCAATACCATGGCTTCGGCGCATGGCGCGCGCTGCGCGCGTCGAAGGTGTCGTACTACGTGTACACGCACGGCATGCTCGACCCGTATTTCAAGCGCACGTACCCGCTCAAGCATCTGAAGAAGTGGGCGTACTGGCCGTGGGCTGAATATCGCGTGCTGCGCGACGCGGCCGCCGTGATCTTCACGACGGAAGAAGAGCGGCTGCTCGCGCGGCAATCGTTCTGGCTGTATCGCGCGAACGAGCGCGTCGTGCCGTTCGGTACCAACCCACCGCCGCCGCACGCACGGGCGCTGCGCGAAGCGTTCCTGAGCACTTATCCGGCTCTGCGCGGCAAGCGGATCGTGCTGTTTCTCGGGCGCATCCACGAAAAGAAGGGCTGCGATCTGCTGATTCACGCATTCGCCGACCACGCGCAGCGCGACCCGGAGGCGCATCTCGTGATTGCGGGTCCCGATGCAACGGGCTGGCAGCGGCCGCTGCAGGCGCTCGCGCGCTCTTGCGGGATCGAGGAGCGAATCGCGTGGCCGGGCATGCTGCAGGGCGATCTGAAATGGGGCGCCTTCTATGCGAGCGACGTGTTCGCGCTGCCGTCGCATCAGGAGAACTTCGGCGTGGCCGTGGCGGAAGCGTTGGCATGCGGCCTGCCCGTGCTGCTGTCGGACAAGGTCGGCGTGTGGCGCGAAGTGGAAAACGACCACGCGGGCTTCGTGTCGAGCGACACGATCAACGGCACGCAGCGCAATCTGCTGAACTGGCATTCGCTCGATGCCGCTGCGAAGGGAAACATGCGCGAGCAGGCGCGCAGGACGTTCGATGCACGCTTCGGCATCGAGAGCATGATCGATTCGTTGACTGCGCTACTGCAACCGCAGCCTGCCGTTGCGCCTCGCGCAGCCGATCAGCAGTCGCCGCAGAATACGCCTGGTGCGATACCAAGGAAGGTGCCGGCGCAGAGGGAGCCGTCGGTGAATTGAGTCTGCTTTGCGCCTTCGCACACGTTGCTACGCGTTGCGAAGGTGCCAATGAAAAAATCCCGCCATTTGCATCGCGGGATTTTTTATCGTTACGTGTCTGTCTTTGCGAGTATCGCAGCCCTCACATCGCCTCATTCCCCCCCGCCCGCACCAGCGACTGCGCCGCGATCGGCAGCTTGCCGAGTTCGGCATTCTGCACGCCAAACCGCATGCTCCCGGCCGCCTCGCCGATCGGCAGAATCGTCGCCGTATCGGGCTTGCCGAGCCGCTGCGCAAGATGCTCGCCCAGCCGCAACGCAAGCGCCGAAATCGTGATCGTCGGGAAGTTTGCACCGACCGTCGGAAACACCGAGCTTCCTGCGACATACAGATTGCTCACGCCATGCATCTTGCAGTCACGATCGACGACGCCTTCACGCGGCGAATCGTGCATCCGCGTCGTGCCCATGTGATGCCACGTGCCTTCGAGCTTCGCGGGCAACGACGCACGGCCCTCGAGCGGCTCGTCGAGTTCGACTTCGGCGACGCCCATCATCTTCAGTTCGTCGGCGAGCAGCTGGAACGTGCGGTCGAACGTGCGCTGCACCAGTTCCGTGAGCCGCCAGTCGACTTTCACGCGCGGCAGGCCCAGCGCGTCCCTGCGATCGGATAGCGTGACGCGGCTGTCGCGGTTCGGCTCCGCTTCGACGATCGCCTGCAGCTTCACGTCCGAGATCAGCGCGCGCAACTGCAGCAGACGCGTGAGACCAAAGCCGACCGTATCGACGGGATGCGCGGCCATCGTCAGGTAATCGTCGCGCGCGCGGCGGCCCGGCTGTTCCTTGCGATGCAACGCCTCGCGGCAGCGGATCAACGCCTCCGATCCCGCACTGCCTTCGCCGAAGAAACGCGAGAAAAGCCATACGCGCGAATTGAGCAGCTTCTCGCGCTTGATGACGTCGTGCGTCAGCGCGAACTGCGACGAGATATGCGTGCCGTGTGCCGCGACGGCGGCGTTCTGGTAGTGGTACTTGATGTCGTACAGCTTGTTGCGCGACCACTCTTTGGTGAACTTCACCGTGCCCGTCATCAGGCGCGGATGGTCCATGAAGAAGCGGCCCACCAGATCGTGTCCGTTGCCGAGTCCCGCTGCCTGCACCTTGTTCGACGCGAGCAGCAGCCGGGCGTTTTCGATGCCGCCCGTGGCCAGCACGAACACCTTGGCGTTCACGCGAAAGCGCTTGCCCGTGAGCGTCGCGACATCGACGCCCGTGACTTCGGACGCCTGCGCATCCGAATCGATATTCACGACGTTCGCATGCAGGAACACGCGCACACGGTCCGAGCGCCGCAATACCTCGCGATACACCTTGCCGAAGCGCACAGGCGGGCTGAACTGCGAAACGGTGTCACGCACGTTGCCCGACATCATCGGATAGCGGCGCACGTCGTGCCGGTTGATCTGCTGCTCCCACCACGCGGGATCAAAATTGTGCGGGCCGAGCTTGAGCAGCGCATGGGTGCGCAGATAGTACGGCGCGAGCTCTTCGAGACCGAACGGCCAGCCGCTATGCGCGACCCAGTCTTTCTTGTCGAAGTCCCACGGATCGAGCGGACGGCACCAGCCGCCCCAGCAATTGCTGCTGCCGCCCAGGTAGCGGCTGCGGCAACCGTCCGCGAAGGCATACGGAATGCCGACGTTTTCGCCGCGATAGAGATCGCGCGTTTCGTCGTCGGCCTTGTAGCCGCCGCTTTCGAGCACGCAGCAGTCGATGCCCGCGCGTTCCAGTTCCATCGCGAGCGTAATACCCGCGACGCCTGCCCCGATGATGCATACCGTCGTCGACACAGCGACGCCCTGCTCGACACTGCGGGTATCGATAAACATCCCCTGCTCCCAGCTTGTGTTCTGTTCGTACCTTGTACGGCCGCGTCCAGCTTCGTCCGTTCTGGCCCCCCGCTGCGCACGCGAGCCAGGCTCGTCATGCGTCAACGCCCTGTGGGTTTGCACGAGCGGGCCGCCTGCGCACGCATACCGCATTCCCGCGCCAGCCAGTGCTTACGTAGGATGATGGCTCCGCCTAAGGCAGTTCATCCGCCAACTTCGCGCTTCCGGCAGACAGAACCATGCATCCGATGACCGTTATGCGGGCCTCCCCACATCAGTATCGAAGCGCTTGCGAATAAAGCGGCAAGGATTGCCGCCATACACGCCTTCCGCGTCGAGCGAGCGGTGCACAACGGATAGCGGGGTCACGACAGCCGAGCGGCCGATCGTCACGCCCATCTGCACGACGCACTTTGACGATATCCACGCGCCGTCCTCGATGACGATCGGCGCGACGCGCAAATCCATGTTTGTTCGCATCTCATGCGAGCCCGCGCTCAGAAAGCTTCCTTGCGATATGCAGACGTTCGAGCCGATGTGAATCGGCGCCTGGTTGTAGATCCACACGTCGACGCCGAACCAGCAGTTGTCGCCCACGGTGAGATTCCACGGCGCCTTCACCCGCACGGGATGCACGAAGCGGCAGTTCGCGCCGATCTTCGCGCCGAACAGCCGCAGCAGCGCCACGCGCACCGACGACACGGGCAGCAGCTTGTTGTTGATCACACACGCTTCGATGAAGAACCAGATCAGCTCGGTCAGAAAACCGCGCGACGCGACATAGTTGCCCTTGCCCGCCAGGCTCAGGTCGATCACGCGGCCCGGCGCAGAGGGCGGGGTGTGCGGTGCGGCATGCGGGTCGTTCATGCTCGCTGCCCGACTGTCCGCGCCCCGACTGTCCCCGGTCCGACCGTCCGCGGCCCGTTCAATCGTGGAGCTGATCGTGTTATCCATAGTCTTCTCCGTCGATGAACGCGCCTCGCCGTCCGTCCGGTACTTCGGCCTTTGTATCCGCATGGCGCGCCTTGTCCTGATCGATTATCTGGCCCATGCGTGCTGATGGACGGCCGCTGTCCGCGCCGTGCGGAGTTTTGGCGGATCGAAGCAGAGTGTCCGTATCACCATGACAGCATGGCTTCATGACGTTTGCAGGAGGAAGACGACAATGGCTGCTCATCTTCGCTCGCGGCAACGCCCGGCGCGCGTGCATCCGTTGCGCGTCGGACTGCGTTCGCGGGTGCTGTTGCTGGCCGCAGCGCTGGCGTCGGCGCTCGCGATGATGCCGCACGCGCACGCCCAGGACAACCCGGCGCAAGGCAACGGCCAGAATGCCGCCGCGCCCAAGGGCAACGCCAATGCCAATGGCGCGCCGGCCCGCAAAACGGCTTCGCAGCGCTCGCAGGAGGACGCGCAGCGTCTGCTCGGCGGTCCGTCGACGTCGCTCGGCGGCTATGACCCCGGCGGCACGACGCCCGATTCGCAACGTGATGCGCTGCTCAACAGTGAGCGCATGCGCGTCGCCAAGCCCAACACACAGGCGATGGGCGGCCCCACCGCCGCAGGTGGCGGCGCGGCGCCCGCGGCTGGCGGCGCGATCCGGCGTCCCGCGCGGGGCGCGGCGGCGGGCGGCGGCGCAGCCGATAACGGCGGCGTGGCAGGTGTCGCAGCACAACGCGCCGCAGCCGTGAATGCTGCCAACGCAGGCGGCGGCACCACGGTGTACAGCAGCCCGTATAGCGAGCGCTCGGGCCGGGAAGTATTCAAATCGCCCTGGTAAATCGGGCACTGCCCGAACGCATCCGCCAATCAGTCCGACTACGCAATAAACCGAAGGCCGCATGCGAACCGCCGGGCACGGTTCGTATGCGGCCTTTCATACGTGTCCGCGCAGTTGAGGCGCGTCACTCCACTTCCGACTCCTCGACCCGCGCCGGCAAGATGGGCCCGTTCGCCATTGGCGCCGCCACCGGCTTCGCGCCTGGGACGGCGGCGCCCGTCAGGAGAGCGAGGCGCGTATCGAGCGTGAGCAGCGTCGAGAGCGGCGACAGCATCGTCTCCGCGTAACGCCGCCCCGCCGCGCCAATGGCAGCGCGCCGTGCGCCGTCTTCGGCGAGCGTCGCGATGGCGTCGACGAGTTCGCCTGTGTCTTCGGGCGGCACGATCATGCCGTTGTTCGAGACGGCTTCGAAGAGCGCCGTGCCGGGCCGCGCCATGGCGATCACCGCGCCGCCGCTCGCGAGCATGCCCGTCAGCTTTGATGGCATCACGAGATCGGCCGCATCGCCGCGCTGGGGCAGCACGTGGATATCGGCGACATTCAACAACTCGTTCAGCGACGAGGCCGGCTGCAACGTCAGGAACCGGCAGTTGGGCAACCCCTCGCAACGCTTGACCAGATCGTCACGCGCCGCGCCGTTGCCGCAGAACACGAAGGTGATGTCGTCGCACGCAGCAAGCGCGCGGGCTGCGTCCGCCAGCGTCTCAAGACCCTGCTTCGCGCCCATGTTGCCCGAGTACAGCACGACCGTATTGGTGGACGGAATGCCGAGCGTCTCGCGGTATTCGCTCACGCGGCCAAGCGGAAAGATGTCGCGCGTGTCGACCCAGTTCGGCAGAAACTCGGTTTTGGCCGCGTCGACGCCTTTGCCGACCGCGCGCTCGACCATCTGGTTCGTGATCGACGACACGACGTCGAAACGCTTCAGGACGAGCCGCTCGATCCCGTACGCGATGCGCGCGCCGCGTGCGCTTTTTAGCAGGCCGAGATCGAAGGCAGCATCGACTTCGTAGTCCTGGACGTGCAGCCACGCCTTCGCGCCCGTCACGCGCGCGAGCGCCAGCGCGCCCGGCGCGCAGGCCATCGTGGGCGCGATCAGCATCACGGCGCCGGGGCGCCATGTGATTTGCCTCGCGAGCAGCGGCAGCGACGACAGCGCGAACGACGCGAGATGCAGCATCCGCTTCAGGCCGCTTGGCTTTGGCGGCACCCACAACGGCGCGCGCCAGATGTGCACGCCGCGCATGATGTCGCGTCGATAGCGCCACATGGAGTAGCCGCTCGCGACCTTCCAGTCAGGATAGTACGGGGGCGCGCACACGACGCGCACTTCATGGCCGCACTCGGCCAGCATCTGCGCCATTTCGGCCGTGTACTTGCCCGCGCCCGAAAGCTCAGGCGCGTAGTTGAGACCATAGATCAAGATCTTCATGTTTGACTTCCACGACAACTGTCCGTCATGCGGCAGCGCACAGCGCTACGCCCTCCCCCTTCCCCACTCCCGACCCGGCCGGCACGCTCACGCCGAAACCGTCCGTTCCTCCATCTCAAGTCCCCAGCATCAATGCGCAGCCACGCGCGATATTGGCCGCCGCCGATGGCGGATCGAAACGCCGGATCACATCCATGCAGCGTTGCGCCGATGACTGTGCGTCGGCGAATGCTTCCGTTGCCTTCAGCAGCGTGCGCTGCAGCCCCGCGCCGTCGCCTGCCGTGAACGCGTAGCCGCTCACGCCTTCGTGCACGAGCTCGGGTACGCAGCCGCAGCTTTCGCTGACGACCACCGGGCAGCCATGCGCGAGCGCCTCGTTGACGACGAGCCCCCACGGTTCGCTGCGGCTCGGCAGCACGAGGCACGTCGCGCCGTAGTATTCGCGCGATAGCGGTTCGTCCTGCAAGCTGCCGACGAACGTGATCGAGCGGTCCAGGCCCAGCTCCGTGACGCGCTTGCGCAAGTCGCGTTCGAGCGGTCCCGTGCCGACGATACGCAACTGCGGATCGGGCAGGCGCTTCGCGATTCCCGCAAACGCGTCGATCAGCGTCGTGATGCCCTTCTCTTCGGACAGCCGCCCGACGAACAGAAACACGGGCGCATTGCCCGCGCGGTACTGCATGCGCTCGGCGATCGCGCGCTCGGGCGAGAACGTGACAGGCAGCGCGGCCGCCTGACACGGAATGAAAATCTTCTCGCGCTTCGCGCCGAGCGACACCAGATAGTCGCGGCTGCGCTCGCCGAAACCGAAGTAGCCGTCGCACAGCGAGAAGAACACGCGCTTCGGAACCGACGTCAACAGACGCTTCGGGCGATCGCGCGCCGTCGAATCGCAGAACACGGCGCGCCGCTTGCCCGTCACCACGCACGCGGCGAGCATCGCCCAGTACTCGGGGCGGTGATAGCCGGGCAGCACGATCAGGTCCGACTTCGCCTTCAGCACTTCCCAGACAAGACGCTTCGTCAGTTGCCAGCGCGGCACGTCCTCGTAGCAGCCGTCGAAGAGCTTGTGCATCGGATAGCGATGAAACGAATAGTCGACGTCCGAAAAACCGATCCGATCATGTTCCGTGTCCGCGATCTGCACCATCGAGTAGCGGATCGCGCCCGATGCCGAGATGCTGTGCAACGCGGAGAACACGGCGCCCTTGTGCCGTGACCACACAACGTTATGAAAGATCGTGACTGACGCACTCATTTCTTACGGTCCTTATTCGATCGAAACTGTCGTTTCTCCCAGCAAAAAAAGAACGGACGTCGCCCTTATCCCGGTCCCAGGCAACGTCCGTCACCAGGAGCGGCTCATCAGGCACGCGCGGCCATCGCGAACGAAGGCGCAGCGTATTTTTCTCCGTGCTTATCTGCAAACGTGTCTCCGTGCTTGTCTCCGTACTTCTCCTCATACTTCGCGGCGAATTCCCGATACGTATTCGCGATCCCGTCCGCGAGGCCGATACTCGCGCGCCAGCCCATCTGCGCCAGCTGCGACACGTCGAGCAGCTTTCGCGGCGTGCCGTCGGGCTTGCTCGCATCAAACTGCAGCTGGCCTTCGAAACCCACTACATCGCAGATCGTCTGCGCGAGTTCGCGAATGCTGAGGTCCTCACCGACGCCGACGTTGAACACACCCGTGTTCACGTCGTGTTCGAGCACGAACAGCGTCGCGGCGGCCAGATCGTCGACATGCAGGAACTCGCGGCGCGGCGTGCCGCTGCCCCACACGGTCAGCGATTCGTCACCGTGCAGGCGCGCCTCGTGCGCCTTGCGAATCAGCGCAGGCAGCACGTGGCTGTTCTTCAGGTCGTAGTTGTCGTTCGGACCGTAGAGGTTGGTGGGCATCAGCGCGACATAGCGCGTGCCGTACTCGCGGTTGTACGCGTCGCACAGCTTGAGACCGGCGATCTTCGCGATCGCGTACGCGTCGTTGGTCGGCTCCAGTTCCGAGGTCAGCAGATACGATTCGCGGATCGGCTGCGGACACAGCTTCGGATAGATGCACGACGAACCAAAAAACACAAGCCGGTCGACGTTCGCGCGATACGCCGCGTGAATCACGTTGGTTTCGATCACGAGGTTCTCGTAGAGAAACTCGCCCGGCTGCGTCGAGTTCGCCAGAATGCCGCCGACGCGCGCCGCCGCCAGCAGCACGACGTCGATCTGCTCGCTCTCGAAGAAGCGGTTCACAGCCGCCTGGTCGGTCAGGTCGAGTTCGGCATGCGTGCGCGTGACGAGGTTGCGATAGCCGCTCGCCTCGAGCTTGCGCACGAGCGCCGAGCCGACCATCCCGCGATGCCCTGCGACAAAGATGCGTGCGTTCTTGTCCATGGCGTCACTCGTGATGTTCCAGTGCCTTGAAGCCGGCCAGCGTGACGAGCGCATCGCGCCGCGCGATCTGGTAATCCGACACCACCATTTCCTTCACGAGCGTCTCGAACGAGGTGGTCGGCTGCCAGCCCAGCTTCTGATGCGCCTTCGACGGATCGCCGAGCAGCGTCTCCACTTCCGTCGGACGGAAGTAGCGCGGATCGACGCGCACGATCACGTCACCCGGCTGCACGCGCATGTCGCTGCGACTACGGCGCTCGACATGTTCGACGATGCCCACTTCATGTACGCCCTCGCCTTCGAAGCGCACGGTGACGCCGAGCTCCGCCGCCGCGCGCTGCACGAACTCGCGCACGCTGTACTGGACGCCCGTCGCGATCACGAAGTCTTCGGGTGCTTCCTGCTGCAGCATCATCCATTGCATCTCGACGTAGTCGCGCGCATGGCCCCAGTCGCGCAGCGCCGACAGATTGCCGAGATAGAGCTCTTCCTGCAGGCCGACCGCGATGCGCGCGATGGCCCGCGTAATCTTGCGCGTGACAAAGGTTTCGCCGCGCACGGGCGACTCGTGATTGAACAGGATGCCGTTGCACGCGTAGATGCCATACGCTTCGCGGTAATTGACCGTGGTCCAGTACGCAAACAGTTTCGCGACGGCATACGGGCTGCGCGGATAGAACGGCGTGGTCTCGCGCTGCGGCACTTCCTGCACGAGGCCGTAGAGTTCCGACGTCGATGCCTGATAGAAGCGCGTCTTTTTGTCGAAGCCGCAGATGCGGATCGCTTCGAGCAGACGCAGCGTGCCGAGGCCGTCGGCATTGGCCGTGTATTCCGGTTCTTCAAACGACACGGCAACATGGCTCTGCGCCGCGAGGTTATAGACTTCGTCCGGCTTGACGCGCTGGATGACGCGCGTGAGGCTCGTCGAATCCGTCAGGTCGCCGTGATGCAGTTGCAGGCGCTGGTCCGGGTCGTGTACATCGCGGTAAAGGTGGTCGATCCGGTCGGTGTTGAACAACGACGAGCGACGCTTGATGCCATGCACCTCGTAGCCCTTGTCGATCAACAGCTCGGCCAGGTATGAGCCGTCCTGGCCAGTAATGCCGGTAATCAAGGCAACCTTTCGAGTCATCGTATTCTCCTTGGTGGAACTGAGCGGGCGCTTTGGCGCCTCGCTCCGGACCCATGCGTTTAGCCTGCGATACTCTCGTAACCGTAATAGCCGCCGCGATAACCCGAGCCGATGAAAGCGCCCGCCTGCGGCACGTCGGTCAACAACACCCCCTGCAAATCCACGCCGCCATTGCGCAGGCGCTTCGCGGTTTCCGCGAGCTCGCCAACCGGATGGCGACCGTGGCGAATCACGAGCAACGTCGTTCCCACGTGCTTGCCGATCACGGTCGAATCGGTGACGGCGAGCACAGGCGGTGTATCGATGATGATCAGGTCGTACTGGCCCTTCAGCTCCGCGAGCATCGTTTCGAAGCGCTTGCTCATCAGCAGCTCCGAAGGATGCGAGGGCAGCGAGCCCTTGGTGAGCACGTCGAGGCCCGGCAACACGTCGCGCTGGATCGACGATTGCAGGTCGCCACCGCGCAGCACGTCCGAGAGGCCCGGCTGATGCTGCAGACCAAAGTGCGAGTGCACGTCGCCGCGCCGCATGTCGCCGTCGATCACCAGCGTGCGCTTGGCCGTCGAAGCGACGAGCGCCGACAGGTTCACCGACAGGAACGACTTGCCCGCATCCGGGCGCGAGCCCGTCAGCATCACGACGTTGTTCTGCTTGTCGTCGACGGAGAGCTGCAGCGACGTGCGCAGATTGCGCACCCCTTCCACGGCGATATCCTGCGGCGCCTGTTCGGCGAGCACATGCAGGCCGCGCCGGCGCATCATCACGTCCTGCTGCAGGCGCATCTGCTGCTCGCTGCGCGGTACCACCGCGAACACGGGCACGCCCAGCGCGGCTTCGAGCTCGTCCGGACGTTCGACGCCGCCATACAGCGTCTTGCGCACGAATGCGAACACGATGCCGATAAAGAGACCCGCGCCGAAGCTGATCAGGATCACCAGCACGCGCTTCGGACGCACGGGATCGTCGGCTGCCTCGGCAAAGTCGACGATGCGCACGTCGCCCACCTGGCCCGCCTTCGCGATGCGCAGTTGCTGCGCGCTGTTGAGCAGGTTCGTGTACAGCTCGGTATCGACATGCACGTCGCGCAACAGGCGCAGGGCCGTCTGCTCGGTATCGGGCAGCGTTTGCACACTCTTGCCCATCTTCGACAGATTGCCTTGCAGCCCGGCGATCTGTGCGTCGAGTGCGGCGACGGCGGGGTGATTCGCGGTGAAGCGTTGCGACATCTCCGCGCGCTGCGTCTGCAGGTCGACGAGCTTGGTCTTGTTGTCGACGATCTGCTGCAGCAGCAGCCGGCTTTCTTCGCTCAGGTCGACGGTGCCGTGCTGGTTGCGGAACGTGTTGTAGCGCTGCTCGGCGGCATCGAGTTCCTTGCGCAGCTGCGGCAGTTGCTGGTCGAGGAAGGCCAGCATGTGCTCGGCTTCCGACGAACGGCTTTCGACGTCCTGGCGGATGAACTCGCGCGCCATGCTGTTCATGATGTCGGCCGTGAGCCTCGGATCGTGGCCTTCGAGGCTCGCGCGGATCACGCCCGACTGCAGCGTCGATTCGCCGATATCCATCGCCTTCTGCAGCCGCTCGACGGTCGTCAGCGTGGACCCGCGCGTCAGGTCGTAACGCGTGCCCGGCGCACCCGTCATTTCATCGACGCGCAGCGTGATCGGGCCGGCCGGCGTTTCGCGCACGACGTTCTCGCCGACGCGTCCTTCGAGAATCGCGACGCCATCGGGATTGTTCAGCACGAAGTCGCCGTTCTGCCCGGCGATCAACGTGAAGTCCTTGTCGTACATGTCTTTCCCCGTGTCGAAGCGCGACACCTTGATGCTCTCATTGCCCCATGCGTAGCTCGGCAACTGCAGCGAAGGCGGCAGCGTGATGCCCCACTTGCCGTTCATCAGCGGCGCGAGCAGCCCGCCGACGAAAGGCAACGTGTGCGGCCGCGCGGCGATGTCGAGGTGCAGCGACTTGACGGTCTCCTCGGTCACGAGCCGCGACTTCATCAACTCGATCTCGGCCGCCGTCGACGGCTTCGTGTCGAACATGCCTGTTAGCGGTTGCAGGCCGTCCTGCTTGTTATTGTTATCGGCCTTGTCGACCACATGGAACAGCACGTCCGCACGATAGACGGGCGTCGCGACAAATGCATACGCGGTGCCCAGCGCCGTGATGGCCAGCGTGATCATCAGAATGGAGCGCCAGTTCGCGACGATAGCCTGCAAGTAATCCGTCAGATGCATCTCGTCCGAACTGACATCCGTATAACGATTGTCAAAGTTGATAGCCATTTGCTTGATCCATCAAAGACCGACAGTGTCGAAAGCGCTGCGTTGCTTTACCCCGTTAATGCATAACGCATACCTGCCGCTTACTTCGCGAGCAACGCAGCCGTCACACCGGCATTGATTGCCGGCAGCAGCAGCGTCAGCACCCGGTTGAAGCGCACGAGGCTGTTGTTGTCGACATAGACGACATCCTTCGGCTGCAGCTCGAACTGGTTCGCGAGCAGCATCGAAACGGGCGAGGTCGTGTCGAGGTGATAGATCTCCGGCTTGTCGCTCGTCGAATTGCGGATGACGAAAGTCTGCTTCGCGTCGGCCGTGTTCGGGTTGAAGCTGCCCGCCTGCGACAGCGCCTCCGACAGCGACAGCTTGCCGTCGCGCATCGGCAGGATGGTCGCGGGCTTGTTCACTTCGCCCATCAGATAGATGCCGTTCTCTTCGCGTGCCGGCACGCGCAGCATGTCGCCCGGTTGCAGGTAGATCGAGGTCGGCGCACGGCCGCGCTTGATCAGGTCGGGCACGTTCAGGTCGTAGGTCACGCCGTTGCGCACGAGTTCGAGACGACCTTGGTCCGCATTCGGCGTGAAGCCGCCCGTGCGGTTGATCGCTTCTGTCAGCGACATCGGGATGTCGTTGACCTGTGCCGGCCCCGGCGCGTGCACCTCGCCGTCCACATACACTTGCGACGAGCGGAACGACGAGACGCGCACGGTCACTTCAGGCTTCGAATAGACCACGCTCAACTTTTTATACAGCTCTTTCTGCACCGCCGCCGCGTCCTTGCCCGCCACACGCAGCGTGCCCGCATACGGGAACTGGATGTTGCCGTCGGCATCGACGAGAAAGCCGATCCCCGGATCGTTCTTGCTGCTCGATGCCTGCGGCTGTCCGAGCGCGGCGGCCAGCTCGGGGTGATCCCAGACGGTGATCTGCAACACGTCGCCGGGACCGATCTTGTAGACGGGCGGCTTGTTGCTGAAGAGACCGACCGTCTGCTGGCTGAGATTCGTCGTCTGGCCTTTCATCTTCCGCACCAGCGACAGATTGATGTCGGTGATGGGAATCTGGATCTGCTGCTCGGCCTCGGTACTGTACTCACCGCCCGTATCCGGCACCGCGGCAGGCGTGATCATCCGTTGTCCGGGTGCGAGACCGCAGGCGGAAAGCAGTAACGTCATCGATAGCACTAACGGTGCATACACGCCTGTTCGAATGCGGTTCATGGCAGTTCCTCCTAACAGGGGAGCTTGGTCCTTTTTCATTGGCTTGCTCCCCGTCTCAATACGCGTTGGTATGAATGAAGCCTTTGACGATCGTGGCGCCGATAATCCGCATATCGAGCCAGAACGTCCAATGCCCCAGGTAATACAGGTCATGCGCGACCCGCCGCTCCATCTTTTCGATGCGATCGGTTTCGCCGCGAAAGCCGTTGATTTGCGCCCAGCCTGTGATACCCGGCTTGATCCGGTAACGATGGATATAGCCGGCCACGACCTTCTGATACAGATCGTCGTGTTCGAGTGCGTGCGGGCGTGGCCCGACCACGGACATGTCGCCGCGCAGCACGTTGAAGAACTGCGGCAGCTCGTCGAGACTCGTGCGGCGCAGGAACGCGCCGACCCTGGTGATGCGCGGATCGCCCTTGGTCGCCTGACTGACCTTGCCGGCTTCCTCGGTGTGCACGCGCATCGAGCGGAACTTGTAGATCTTGAAGACGCGGCCGTCGGCGCCCTTGCGTTTCTGCCGGAAGAACACGGGGCCCGGCGACGACACCTTCACGGCAATCGCAATCGCGATCAGCAGCGGCGCGAGTCCGATGATAGCGGCCGCGGCGAACACGCGGTCGAACAGGTCCTTCTTGAACAGCGCGCGCGGCGACAGCGGCGACGCGACGAGGTTGATCGCGGGCACGCCGAGCAGTTCGATCACGCTACTGGTGTCGAACAGCGCGAGGCTGCGCACGTCCGGCATGAAGCGGATGTTCACGAGGTCGTTGCGAAACTCGGTGACGAGGCGAAAGATCGTGCGCTCGTCGGTGAGCGACAGCGCGAGCCACAGTTCATGTACGTCGTTGGCGCGTACGTAGTCGGCGAACGCCGCCTGCGAATCGAAGCAGGTTACGCGCGGGTTGGTCAGAGGCGATTCTTCGGGGTGCGTGTTCAGTACGGCCGTTGCGCGGAAGCCCGTGGCCGGCTGCGATTCGACGCGGCGCAGGATCTGGTCGCAATGGCCGCCACTGCCGACGATCGCCACCTGATGCAGATTCCAGCCGAGGCGCCGCGCGCGGGCCAGCACGGCATGCGCGATCAGCCGCCACGCGATCAGCAAACCACCCGCCATCGCCGTCCAGTACGCAAACCACAGGCGCGAGACGATGTCGATCCGATGCAGCGAATACATCAGCGCGAGCGCGCAGCCCTGCACGACGAGCCACGCGAGCGCGACCTGCCCGGCGAGCGCGAGCTTCGAGCGGCCGCGCCACGATACATAGACGCCGAACGCCGGGAAAATCGCCAGCGCAAAGGCCGCGGAAAAGAGAACGAACGCGTCGTAGAAGCCGCGCTGTGAAAATTCGTCGAAGCGGATCTGCGATGCGACGATGGCGCCTAACAGTATCAGCGCCACGTCCGCAACCCGCGCGAAAAAATCCTGTAAGTCCCGCATATCGGTCACCCTGCCATTCGTCGTTCGTTACCTGCTCTCCGGGTGTTGCGTGTTACGCCGCCGCGCGCCTAACTCGCGGCGTGAGTCGGGCCCTGCCCCGTGGCCTGACTCTGGTTTTGGTTCTGGTTCTGGCTCTGGACCTGAAGCGGGCCTGCGCCATGCAACTGCTTCTGATCTTGCGCCTGTTCGCACCGTCCGTACGTGTCGTCGAAGCGCACGATGTCGTCTTCGCCGAGATACGAGCCCGACTGCACCTCGATGATTTCGAGCGGCACCTTGCCCGGGTTCTCGAGCCGGTGGCGCACGCCGAGCGGAATGTAAGTAGATTCGTTTTCGGTCAGCAGAAACTGTTCGTCGCCGCGCGTGACGAGCGCCGTGCCACGCACGACGATCCAGTGTTCGGCGCGATGGTGATGCAGTTGCAGCGACAGCTTCGCGCCCGGCGTCACGACGATGCGCTTCACCTGGAAGCGGTCGCCGTGGTCGATCGAATCGTAGAAGCCCCACGGGCGGCGCACCTTGCGATGCGCATCGGCCTCGGGCGCTTTCTGCGCCTTGATACGCGCGACCAGTCCCTTCACATCCTGCACGCGCGAGCGGTCGGCGACGAGCACGGCGTCGGCCGTTTCGACGACCACGACATTGGTCGTGCCAACGCACGCGACCAGCCGTCCGTCCGAATGCGCATAGCTCGATACGGAACCTTCGAACATCACGCGGCCGCGCCCGACGTTGCCGTTCTCGTCCTTCGGCTGCGCGGCCCACACGGCGTCCCACGAGCCGAGATCGGACCAGCCTGCGTCGAGCGGCACGACGACGCCCGCCGACGTCCAGCCCACCGTTGCATTGAGACGCTCCATCACCGCGTAGTCGATCGAATCGGCAGGCGAGCGCGTGAACGCATCCGCCGCGGGACGGAACGTGGTGCCGTCCGTATGCCCTTGCACGAACGACGCGAGACACGCCGCGTGCATATCGGGCTGCAGCGATTGCAGCGTCGCGAGCCACACGCTTGCGCGCACGATGAAGATGCCGCTGTTCCACCAGTACGTGCCTTGCGCGAGGTATTGCTTCGCGAGTTCGGCGGCGGGCTTTTCAACGAAGCCATCGATTTCGCGCGCATCGTCATCGAGCTTCTTGCCGACGCGGATATAACCAAAGCCCGTTTCCGGCGCGCGCGGTGGCACGCCAAGCGTGGCGATCGAGCCGCGCTGCGCATGGCGCGCGGCAACTTCGAGCGCGCGCTGCAACGCGGGCACGTCGCCGATCGCGTGGTCGGACGGCATCACGACGAGAATCGCGTCTTCGCCGTTCGCGCAGGCGAGGGCTGCTGCCAGCGTGAGCGCGGGCGCCGTGTCACGCCGCGCCGGCTCGACCACGAGACGCGGCGTGCACGAATTGCACATCAACTGCTCGGCAATCACGAAGCGATGCTCTTCGCCGCACACGACGATGGGCGAATTCGACACGCTCCAGCCAGCCGGAAAGCCTTCCATCCGATGCACGGTGTCCTGCAACAGCGACTCCGAACCGACGACGCCAATCAGCTGCTTCGGAAAGTTCTCACGCGACATCGGCCACAGGCGCGTGCCTGACCCGCCCGCCAGGATGACCGGCACGATCTGCGTGCAGGCCGGCAGCGCGCTGCCCGGCGCAGCCGCATTCGTCGGATTATTCTGGTCGATCAACATGTTTGGATTCCTTAATATCCGTCACTTAACCCCCGGTATGAGGACCTGCGACACACTTTGGATCGTGGCCGGTTTCTAGATGCCGGCTTCGCGCCGGGTCTTCATCCGGTATTCCGTCGGCGAGACTTTCATCCGCTTGCGGAAGATCTTGGCAAGACGATCGCCATTGCCCATTCCCGTACGCCGCGCGATCTTGTCGACGGGCAGTTCGGAATCGGTCAACAGGCTGCAAGTGATCGCGAGCCGTGCGTGCAACAGGTAGTCGGACGGAGTGACGCCCACTTCCATCTTGAAGCGACGCAGGAAATTGCGTTCGCTCATCGCGGCCACCTGGGCCGCGTCCGCGATCGAGATCGACCGCTGGCAGTTCTCCTGTAACCAGCGCGCCGCAGCGCGCACCTTATCTGCGGGACTCTTGCCCGTGCTGTCGCCCAACAGCGACATCAGGCTGTCGCCGGCGTCGGGCATCAGGCGTTCGGCGACATTGCGCGCGACATCGATTCCAAGGTCGCGCTTGATCAGCATCAGCGCGCTCTTCATCGACTCGAGGCGATCGTTCGCTTCGCTGCCGTTACGTTCATCACGTTCTTCGCGCACGTTATAGCTGCCGAAGTCGCGTTGCTGAATGCCGTTGATGCAGGCCGCTTCGAGCAGCGAGCGTCCTTCGCCGATCGGACGCACGATGCTGGTGTTCGCATGCACACGCCGCAGCCAGGCAATGAGCCGTTCGTCGCGGGCCGCGGCACGCGCACCTTTGCCGCCCGCGACGAAAAGCGCATCGAAGCCCATGTAATGACGCGCATCGAGCCCATCCGTCCAGACACGAATCGACGACGAGCACGTGATGTTGCCGCCGGCACCCGAGAGGAAACTCACGTCATACGTCCAACTGTGACTGGCGGATGAAGACAGTTCGTTAGCAGCGTGAAAAACTTCAGCGACGATGCCTGCGCCAAGAAGAGAACAGCCGTCGAAAAGCAGAATTGCTATGTGGCGTGTAGCGGCTGCGTAGTGCGCGCTGTGCTCGGGCGCTCGCACCCAGCCAACCATCGGAGATTCAAGACTTGCATACGCCATGACTCTTCCCCCTTGACCATTCCGGCGTGGAAAGAACTAGATAAATGCACGCGATGTGCAGTGCATCATACGCATTAAAAAAACAATCCCGGCAGCTACTGACTGAAAGTGACGATGTATTGGCGTATTCGGTCCGCTGGATGCTAACCGGCTTTCAACCCGCATTTAACAATCCGATAAACCGGTTATTACGGGTCTCTCTATTTCAGTCCTAATTCGCCATTTCATAAGACGAATCGAACCTGCGCCTCAAAAGCCCCGCCAGGCCTGACATAAAGCCTTACAAATTGTTGCAATTACAGTTTCTTCATACCAATAAAACAGCAATTTTTTCGGCTCTACATTTAAGGTCCGCAATACTTACCCGGACGCATACCTGGTTATGCCGATTCCCCATCCAATTGCCAGTTTGCTAATATGCAATGACAGCGTTATTGATATGACGAAATTGCGCGCACAGGTTCACCAATTAGGAATTATAAGAACGAAAATGCCAGGCAAAATAATTTCTTATATTCCTTCTTGAGTGGCGCCATAAATAAATCAATTAATGTTTCAAACACGAAACATTGGGCCCCAGTGAGAGGCGCAATGGCGCTAACCAGGTGCAGTCAAACTGCCGTTTTGGCGAGCCATTCAGGTTCATTCGGGCACACCAAGACCTTCTCGCTACGTTGCAGGCCTCACGCAGCGCCACTTTGCTGCATTAGCCGAATCTCGCCACGACCAAGCGTCGCGACGACGCAACATTCGTATCGATCCGCCACCGAAGTTGCGCCCATGCACTAGGAAACGTCCAATTCCTGCTAACTCATCGGTGTAATCTGGGTCGCGCGATATGCGCGTAACCGGTCATCGATACGGTTTGGGGGAAGAATGACTGATGGCGATAACAGTGTCGGTAAGAGATGCGCGTCAGATTTTCGGCCGCGTCTTTCACGCAATGTATCGTTCAGCTTGCCAGTAGCAATGCTAGTCGTAGTCATTGCGATAGCGAGCGGCTGTGACAATGCATCGGCCGATAACGAACAGGCTGCGAAGAACCCTGGTAACTGGACTCATTGCGCAGACGAGCGCGGCACATGCAGCTTCAGCGGCACGCGCGACGTGCGTTATGGCAGCGAGACGCACAACACGGTCAAGTCGCTGACGAATGGCACGCCTTGCAACAACGCGATATTCGGCGACCCCGCGCCTGGCGAACTCAAGCAATGCTGGATCTCTGGCGCGAACGATGCAGCTAGCCCGTCCGCTTCCGCCAAAGCCACGCCTGCATCCACGGGCGACGCCTCTGACGAGAGCGAATGGCCGATGAAAGCGCCACCTCGTGCGAACGATTCTCAAGGACTCCGTTGCAACAAATCGTCGGACGTGGCGGCTGCGAACGCACAGGGCGATCTCATCGACGCAGACACGCCGGGAAGCGACGGCACGCGTCTCTTTCCGCTCGACCGTTCGTTCCAGATTGTCATCACGACACGCGCGCCGCACGACGACAAACTCGCATGGAAAGTCCGCGATGCGTGGGGCACCGTGCAGGCAAGCGGCACGTATGGCGTTGCGCAAGGTGCACGTCAGGTGACGTTGAATTGCGAGTCTTCGCTGGCGGGATACTTCGCGCTGTCCGCATCATTGGAAAAAGCGCGTGGGCAACTGGCGGCACGCGGCACGCGTCCGCAAGGCATCGCGACCTTCGGCGTGCTGCCCGATGTGTCGGCGAGCGTGCCGCCCGTGCATTACGCGCACGCGGACCTGCATCGCTTCGGCGGCCAGGGCGGCGCGTTCGTCGGACCCGGCCAGCGCTGCTGCGACGGCGACGGCTATCGTCCGCTCTATACGCTGCTCGGCCTCACCTGGGTCAACGACAATCGCAACTGGTACAAGGAAGAACCGGACCGCGCGGACACCTTCCATCCCGCCACGCGACAACTCGCGCCGTGGTTCCGCAAAGGCGACCTGCTGCGCCTGATCCAACTCGACGGCTTTCCTGGTTGGGCGAGTCCGACGGGCAAGCAGACGCATAGCTATCTGCCGAAGTCGACGGAAGCGCTGCGCGAATACATGCAGCGCGTCGGCACTGAATCGAGCCGCGTGCGCAACACAGTCTTTCCAACGCAATCGAGCAACTACTACCAGGTGACATGGGAGCCCGATCTGGCAGGCGGCCTGCCCTGGCGCGACACCGATGCGAATTTCGTCCAGCTATATAAGTCCGTGCATGAGGGCATTCATGCGACCGATCCGGACGCCGTCGTGATGGGCCCGACGTTTGGATCGGTGGTTGGCAATATCGAATGGCTCAAGCGTCTCGCGCCGCTCGGCCTGCCTAAGTATCTCGACGGAATCGCCATTCACGGCTACTACGATCCGGGTGGCAACAGCCCGTCGCATCCGCCCGAACGTCTGATGAACGATAGCAATCCGCAACAGGCGCAATACGCGCTGCCGAAAGCGATGCGCGCCTTGCGACGCGTGATGACGGATCAGTACAGGCCAGGCGCAAAGCTGTTCGCAACGGAGACTGGCATCAGCTACGACGTCGGCGAAGAGTATGGCCCGCGCTATCCGCCCAACGACGTGCTGTACGCGCAAGGCGCCGTCGTCGCGCGTACGCATCTGATCCTGCTCGGCGAAGGCGCCGACATGACCTACATCTTCTATTCGAACGACTCGCCCGCTGCGACGCCTGGCTACGGCGTGTTCTTCGATCTCGAACATCCGAAGGGTGCATTCGGTCCGAGCACGGTCAGCCCGAAACCGGCCGCATCCGCGATTGTCGCGATGACGCGGCTGATCGACGGCACGGCCACGCTCGGGCCCGTCAAGCGCACGCCCGCGGGCGTCTACGCGTACGCGTTTCAGCGCCTGAACAACGGCAAAGTCGTCACGGCCGCCTGGACGCACGACAACGCAAAGTGGAACAAGTCGACTCACTTCGACCCGACGGCGGGCGTTGCATGGCGTCTGCAGGTGGATGCGCCGGGCACCGCGGGCAAGGTCACGGTGTTCGACATGATGGGCAATCCGTCGAGCGTGCCCTACGAAGATGGTTACGTGTCGCTCGCGCTGGCGGAGACGCCCGTGTATGTCGTGTCGTCGAATGTGGCGGTGATGAAGGCCAACGTCACGACGCCGGCGGGCTATGTCGCGCCATAACCGCCGTAGTCACCGTAATCGTCGCGACGAAGCGCGCGCAAAACGCCGCGCAGCATGTGCGCACGCGCCACCTTTCACTTTGGCCATACAAGACGGCATTTAGGCGTCAGACGACAGAACCGCGTTTTATTACTACGTCTAGACTCTGTGCAAATGCTGCAAGCCGCGCGTCATTCGAGCGTCACGTAGCGCAAGCCATCGGGGCCATGACGACGGAGCGGTGGAATGACCGGTTTGGGCTGGATCATGGTGATGTTGGTCGCAATGCTGGCGTCCTGGCTGCTGCTTAGCGTGGGCGTCGCCCTTGCCATCGCCCTTCTGTTCGGCACCGCGTCGCGGCTGTTCGCCAGCGATCACGATCAATAGACAGGCAAGCCGGCCGAGCACGCCGGCCGCCCGTCACACGTGCGACGCGTGTGACGGCCATTGTGCTGCATCCCGTTTCGCTGCATCCATTAAACAAGACTACATGACGAGAGAGACATGGCCGCCACGTGCCCCGATTATCTCGAAGCAGGCGATTTTCTCCAGGTCGTCAAGATGACACCGCTCGTGTCGATCGACCTGATCGTGTCCGACTACGCGGGGCGAGTGCTCGTTGGGTATCGGCGTAATCGCCCGGCGCTCGGCACCTGGTTCGTGCCGGGCGGGCGTATCTGCAAGAACGAGAGGCTCGACGCGGCGTTCACGCGCATCGTCGACTCGGAACTCGGTATCTCGGGGATGGAGCGCGCGGCCGCGCGTTTCGGCGGTCTGTTCGAACACTTTTATAAAGACAACTTCGCCGGCGCGGACAAGATCACGACGCACTATGTCGTGATCGCGTATTTCCTGACGCTCGAGAACACGGCGTCCGTCGGGCGCTTCGACCAGCACAGCCGCTATATCTGGCTCACGCCCGAAGCGCTGCTCGCGCGCGACGACGTGCACGAAAACACGAAGACGTATTTCCGCTGAGCCCGCGGGCGAGGTGCGTCGGCGAGCAATGTCTGTGCACGAAAAAGGCGCGGCGGCTCATGCCGCCGCGCCACGCGTAACCACGCCGGAATCAGACCCGGCTCAACAGTTCCGCCAGCTCTTCCTGTGCACCCTCGCCGTTTGCGCCAGGTTCGCCTTGCATGCGGCCGCGCAAATAGACATCGAACGCATCTTTCACTTCGGGATGGCGCAACGCGAACTCGACCGTCGCCTTCAGGTAGCCGAGCTTGCTGCCGCAGTCGAAGCGCTTGCCGCGGTACTGGTATGCGAGCGCCTGCTCCGAGCCGAGTAGGGACTGGATCGCATCCGTCAGCTGGATCTCGCCACCTGCACCGGCTTGCTGGCGGCGCAGATGATCGAAGATCGCAGGCATCAGTACGTAACGGCCCACGACGCCGAGATTCGACGGCGCATCCTCCGGCGCGGGCTTTTCGACGATGCCCGACATCTTGAAGAGCCGATCGTCCCAGCGCTTGCCGTCGATCACGCCATACGAGCGCGATTCCTGCTTGCCGATCTCCTCGACACCGACAATCGAGCAATGATAGTGATTGAACAGGCTCACCATTTGCGACAGAACGGGCGGCTCGCCGTCGAGCAGGTCGTCGGCGAGGATCACGGCGAACGGCTCGTCGCCGACCAGCTTTTCCGCGCACAGCACCGCGTGGCCGAGCCCAAGCGGCTCCGGCTGGCGCACATAGCAGCATTCGACATGGCTCGGCTTGATGTTCTGCACCAGTTCCAGCAGCGCGAGCTTGCCGCGCGCGAGCAGCTCGCACTCGACCTCGTAGGACTTGTCGAAATGGTCTTCGATCGCGCGCTTGCTGCGCCCCGTGACGAAGATCATCTCGGTGATGCCAGCCGCAATCGCCTCCTCGACCGCGTACTGGATCAGCGGCTTGTCGACGACAGGCAGCATCTCTTTCGGGCTCGCCTTCGTCGCGGGGAGGAATCGGGTGCCGAGACCGGCCACGGGGAACACCGCCTTGCGTATGCTGAGCATATTCGCGCCTCTTTTGAGTGGTTTGATAAGCATCGATACGCCAGCGTATTCCGCGAATATCGAGCCGATCTGCCAACTTCTCGGTATTTTCCGACTCAAACCGCCAAGCCTTAAAAACATGGGCCTATGATAGACCCAAGGCACGCAGACCTTTATTCTTTCGCCGTCCTCGGCACTGGAGACAGACGATGCGATATGAGCACGCGGTGAGTCGATGGATGGATTCAACCTCGTCGAGCGCAGTCGTCAATGTCGGGCACATGGTCAAACGTATCGGCATTCTCGTTTTTGAACGATTTCCGTTGAGCGACGTGTGTCTGCTCGCTGACGCATTTCGACTCGCCAACGAAGCACAGGCCGACCAGTCCGGCCCCGAGGGCGTGGGTATCGAACCCTCCTATTCGATCGTGATGCTGTCCGAAATGGGCGGCAGCGTCGTCAGCAGCTGTTCGCTGCGCATATGGACGGAAAGTCTCAATGGACCGCTGCTGAACGGCTTCGATACGCTGTTCATCGTCGGCGGTCCGGGGGCCTCGCGCGCGAAGGTGAACGAGCGGCTGATCCGGCGGCTGCGCGCGATCGCGCCGAAAATCCGCGTCGTCAAGGCGCTCGACGAGGGCCTCGGCGTGCTCGCGGCAGCCGATCTCGTCTTCGAGCGGCGCGGCTGGCGCAGCATGTCGGGCGCAACCGACGACTCGGGCGCAACCGTCGCCCCCGTCGTGAACGACACGCAATGGCACATGGAGCCTGGCGCCTCGATCGACGTCGACGCACCCGTGCGTTCGATCGCGGCCGCACTCACGGTCATCAAGCGCGATCACGGCACGCCGATCGCTCGGATCGTGTCCGAGCGCGCGCTGTCGGGCACGTCGCGGCGCCTCGATGCGATTCTCGACGACGACGAAAAAAAGGGCATCACCCGCAAGATCACGACGGCCGCGCACTGGATCCGCGAGAACTACACGCGCCACATTTCGGTGGTGGAAGCCGCCGAAGTCGCGAAGATGAGCGAGCGCAATTTCCTGCGGCGCTTCAAGGCGCAAGTGGGGCTCACGCCGTCGGAATATCTGCTGCGCGCGCGGCTCGACGCGAGCTGCCTGCTGCTGACGGAGACCGACATGTCGATCGACGGTATCGCGCGGCGCTGCGGGGTGCGCAGCGGCGACGGGCTCGCGAAGATCTTCCGCAAGCGCCTGTCCATTTCCCCGACCGACTATCGCGCGGCACACCGGCACAACATGTCGAAGAGCTGATCCCGGCGCGCGCCGGTCCGCACTCCCGTATTTGGGACGATTCATTCCGCATCAACACGGGCATGAGCTAATAACAAAAATAACGTTGATGGCGGCGGCCAGGCGCCCGTAGGATTCGCGCTTTTGCGCGCTTTTGCGCGCTTTGCGCGCACCAGCGGCATGTCCACCGTTCTCACGCCCAAAACAGGCGTCGCGCAGGCATCATCCCGCGCGCACAACAAGCCTGTCATCCGTTCCGCCGCCGATGTCTCGGCACTCGTCAATCAGGGCGCCGCCATCGGCAGCGACGCGCGCATCGTCGTCGCGATTGCGCTCGGCGGCGTGTTTCTCGATGCCTACGATCTCGGCGCCCTCGCGTTCGGCCTCAAGGATGTCGCGCGCGAGTTCTCGCTCACGCCCGCTGGCACCGGCTTCGTCGCTTCCGCGATCACGTTCGGCGCGATTGTCGGCGCGTTTCTCGGCGGCTTTCTGACCGACCGCATCGGCCGCTACCGCGTGTTCATGGCCGACATGTTCTTCTTCGTGATTGCCGCGCTCGCCTGTGCGTTCGCGCCTAACGCCTGGGTGCTCGGCGGTGCGCGCTTCGTGATGGGTCTCGGCGTCGGCATCGACCTGCCTGTCGCGATGGCGTTTCTCGCCGAGTTCTCGCGGCTGCAAGGCAAGGGCAACAAGGCCTCGCGCGTCGCGATGTGGTGTCCCGTCTGGTATGCGGCCATCAGCGTGTCGTATCTGCTCGTGCTGGCGTTCTATGCGACCTTGCCGGAGAGCCATCAGCCTCTGCTATGGCGTCTGATTCTCGGCTTTGGCGCCGTGCCCGCCATCGTCATCATCCTGATCCGCAGCCGCTATATCAGCGAGTCGCCCGTATGGGCCGCGAATCAGGGCGATCTGAACGGCGCTGCGCAGATTCTCAAGCGCTCGTACGGCATCGATGCGGACGTCGCGCCGGACGCCGCCGCCACCGCGAAACAGAGCCACGTGCGCACGGCGTCGTGGAAGAACTACGGCACGCTGCTCAAAGGCGTCTATCTGAAGCGCACGGTGCTCGCGACGGTCATCGCGATCGCGTCGTCGTTTGCGTATAACGCGGTCGCGTTCGGCTTGCCTGTGATCATCTCGAGCTTCCTCGCGCAGTCGATGCTCACCACGATCCTCGCGTCGCTCGTGCTCAATCTCGCGTTTGCGTTCGTCGGCGGCGTCATCGCGGTGCGCACGGTGCCGAAGTTCGGCGCATGGAACATGACGGTACTCGGCTACGCGTGCCAGCTCGTCGCGCTGGTCGGTCTTGCCGTCGTCGGCAAGCCGGCGGGTGGCGCGCAGGTCGCCACCGCGATCGCAATGCTTGCGCTGTTCCTGTTCGGCCAGGGCTTCGGGCCAGGCTCGCACAGCATGACGTTCGCTTCGCTGAGCTATCCGACTACGCTGCGCGGCGTCGGCGTCGGCTTCAACCAGACGCTGATGCGCGCGAGCTCGACCGTCTCGCTGTTCCTGTTCCCCGTGCTCGCCGCCGCGCTGCATACGCGCGTGTTCTGGATCATTGCCGTCGCGCCGCTGTGCGGCCTGCTCGCGCTGCTCGTGATCCGCTGGGAGCCGTCGGGCTACGACGTCGACGCGGAAGACTTCGCGCCGGCAGCGTCGCTCAGGCAATAGCGAGCTTCCCACGCCAGGCGGGACAGCGGAACATTCGCTGTCGTCGCCAAACCGACAAGGGTCTCCGGGCAACCGGCGACCCTTTTTTTACATTTGACGGCGCAAGCCGTTGAGAAAAAGCATCGCGTGCCGTGCGTCGCCAACGCCTTGTTCTGGAGTCCAGATATTTGCATTTATCGAGATGGAAAGACGTGCAATGATCGCGCCGCCATGCTCATGTGGTGACTGCACATCGACGTCACCCTGTGAGCAGGCATTCGTAAAAGAACGTTCTCATCTCAACGTCATGATCAATTTCCTGCTCGATCTGATTTCGAGCCTGATCATCCTCGCCCTGCTGCTGACGGCATGTTGCGTGATCAACTGGATGAGGCCCGATGCGAAAGCGGACGGCTATCTGGTGTTCGTGGTATTCGTCGCGATCGCGCTGCTGTTCGATGCGGCGTGACCTTTCTGGTGTTCGTCGATTCGCAGGCGCGCTATGGCAAGTTCAGCACCATCCAGGCATTCATTCCGCGCCTTGCCGCCTATCTGACGGCAAGCGGCATCGCCATCGGGCTGTCGCGCATGCGCAGCCGCAAGGCAGCCGGGCGCGCCGACGCACGCCCCGTCATCCGCACGTCGCCGTCCGCCACTTGACCACGATCGGCGCGGACGTGCTCAGCCGGGAATATCTCTTGCTCACGACCGCGCCATCGCCTATAACAGTCGATGATTGCAAGCGGCGGCGGCAGCGCCGCCGCTTCTCGCATATCGGGCAATCTGCCCGCTCAAGCCGTTCGCCGTACGGATAACAACGTCGTGTAGCACAAGCGATGGACGCGGCGTCCGCTCTGCTGGTCCGCCTCGCGTCCACTACGCCGTCGCATGCCGCAGTCAGTCATACGAACCGACTCAAGCGAGGGAATCGTGGATATCGAAGCCATACGCGTCTTTCTGATGACCCGGGGCATCGACTTCGGGACCAAGGTACTCGGTGCAATCGTTCTGTGGATCATCGGGCGATGGGTGATCGGGCTTGTCATCGGCCTGCTGCGCAAGGTGCTCGCGCGCAGCAGCAAGGTCGATCCGACGCTCGCGCACTACCTTGGCTCGATCCTCGGCGCGCTTCTGAATCTGATCCTGATACTCGCGATTCTGCAGGTGTTCGGCGTGCAAACCACGTCGTTCGCCGCGCTGCTCGCGGGCCTCGGTCTCGCGATCGGCACCGCGTGGGGCGGTCTGCTCGCGCATTTCGCGGCGGGCATCTTCATGCAGGTGCTGCGACCATTCAAGGTCGGCGATTTCGTGACGGCGGGCGGCGTGACGGGCACGGTGCAGGGACTCGGGCTGTTCGGCACGACGATCGTCACGCCCGACAACGTGCTGACCATCGTCGGCAACAACACGATCTTCTCGGGCATCATTTCCAATTTCAGCGCGCAGCCGGTGCGGCGCGTCGAGCTGACTGCGAAGGTCGCGAACGGCGTCGATCCCATCGATGCGGCGAACCGGTTGCGGGCCGCCGTCACGAAGATTCCAAATGTGTCAGAGAGCCCACCGCCCGATATCGAAGTGCTGTCGTTCACGCCGGAAGGTCCGCTGCTGTGCGTGCGGCCTTACACGCACAACGACAACTACTGGCAGGTGTATTTCGACACGAACCGCGCGATCATCGAAACGTTCCGCGAAGCGGGCTATCCGACGCCGGAAACACCTGTCGTGCGGCGTGTGGCGCCGTAGCGTTTCCGCTGCGATTGATCGGGTGGTCCGATTGAATCTTGTGCACAGCAGGCATCGCGTGCGGATGCCTGCTGTTCGCCCTCATCAATGCCCCGTGTTGTTGCCGGCCGAGCGCTCCGGCTGACGCTTGCTGCGCATGATCTTCCACAACGCGCCGAGCGCGACGGGCACCACGGCGGCGCCGATACCGACCAGCACGATCACATTCAGATACTGGCGGATAAACGGAATATTGCCGAAGAAGAAACCGAGCAGCGTCAGAAGCAGCACCCAGAACAGCGCGCCCGTGACGTTGAAGAACTGGAACCGCTTGACGCTCATCTGCGACGCGCCCGCGACGAACGGCGCAAAGGTCCGCACGATGGGAATGAAACGCGCGAGCACGATGGTCTTGCCGCCGTGGCGCTCGTAGAAGTTGTGCGTCTTGCGCAGTGCCTCGCGATCGAGGAACCGTTCGAGCACGGGTATGTGCGAGTCGAACACCTTCGGCCCGATTGCGCGGCCAATCATGTAGTTCACCGTGTTGCCGAGCACGGCCGCCACCAGCAGCAGCACGATCAGCAATTCGATGTTCATTTCGCCTGTCGCGCAAAATGCGCCGCCGATGAACAGCAGCGAGTCGCCCGGCAGGAACGGCAGCACGACGAGGCCCGTCTCGCAGAACACGATGAGGAACAGTACCGCGTAGACCCACGCGCCGTACTGATGGATGAAGACTCCCAGAAACTTGTCGATGTGCAGGACAAGATTGACGAATTGCAGCAGCGTGTCCAAAGGGCGTCCTTTTAAAGGCAGATGGCTGGCATGACGGGGACGGCGACCCGTCTCGTTCGGCGCGCCTCACGCAGGTCACGGCAGTGACGAAGCGTTCCGAGGCAGGAAATTGACCGCGCCATGATACCGAAAGTGCCATGACGACCTTAAAAAATGTCGTCCATTATCTGCACGTTCAGACGATCTGCGACGAATCGCTATAATTTCGCCATGTCCGCGATCCCCGAATCTTCCGAAACGCGTGCCGACGCGCCCGCCGACGCATATGAACCTGCGACCGACCGCAACGCGAGCTCAGTCGAAAGCACCCTCACGCCGCGTCCGCTGCGCGCGATCCAGCCGCTGCCCGACCAGCTGATCAGCCAGATCGCCGCGGGCGAAGTGGTCGAGCGGCCGGCGTCGGTGGTGAAGGAATTGCTCGAAAATGCGCTCGACGCGGGCGCGAGGACGCTGCGCATCCTGCTCGACGAAGGCGGCGTCAAGCGCATCTCGATCACCGACGACGGCTGCGGCATTCCCGAAGGCGAGCTCGCGCTCGCGCTGATGCGTCACGCGACCAGCAAGATCCGCTCGCTCGCCGAACTCGAAGCCGTGGCCACGCTCGGGTTTCGCGGTGAGGCACTGGCGTCGATCGCGTCGGTGTCGGATATGCACATCACGAGCCGCACCGAGAACGATTCACACGCGACGCGCATCGACGCGCAGACGGGCGCGCTGTCGCCCGCGGCAGGCACGCCCGGCACGACGATCGAAGTGCGCGAACTGTACTTCAACACGCCCGCGCGCCGCAAATTCCTCAAGAGCGAACAGACCGAACTCGGCCACTGCCTGGAGATGATCCGGCGCGCGGCGCTCGCGCGGCCCGATGTCGCGATTTCGGTGCTGCATAACGGCCGCGCCATCGAACACTGGAACGCCAGCGATCCCGCCACGCGCGTCGCGAAGATTCTCGGCGAGACGTTCGCGACTGCGCATCTGCCGCTCGATGAATCAGCCGGACCGCTGGCCGTGTACGGCTGCGCCGGTCTGCCGACCGCGAGCCGCGGACGCGCCGATCAGCAGTATTTCTTCGTCAACGGCCGCTTCGTGCGCGACAAGCTGCTCACGCACGCAGTGCGCGCCGCTTACGAAGACGTGCTGCATGGCGACCGTTACCCGTCGTATGTGCTGTTCCTCGATCTGCCGCCCGAGGCCGTCGACGTGAACGTGCATCCGTCGAAGATCGAAGTGCGCTTTCGTGATTCGCGCTCGATTCACCAGTTCGTGTTCCATGCTGTGCAGCGATCGCTCGCGCGGCATGCGGGCGCATCGCCGGAAACGACGTCGGGTGGACATGCTGCGCGCATCGAGCCGATGCCTTTTCCGACGCCGGCAACGCCCGCAACTTCCGCCACGCCCGGTTCGTTCAGCTCGACGCCGCTTGGCGGCGGTTTCCGGGTCAGCGACGGCGGCAGTTCGCAACCGGGCAATACCTGGCTGCGCCAGGCGCGCATGACGCAAGGCACGCTCCCCGTCGCGCAGCCGCTCGCGCTTTACGACGCGTTGTTCGGCCGCAAGGACACGGGCGCCGGCACCCCGCAAGGCACGACTTCTTTCGAACTGCGCGACGCGGCGGATTCCGTCGGGAATGATGGTGCGTCTGCGCCTGCCGCGGGTTTTGCGGGTTTCACGGGTTTGGCGCCTCAGTCGTCCATCGCACCGCAGAGTTTCGACGCGAACGACGAACAGCCGCTTGGCTTCGCGCTCGGCCAGATTCACGGCATCTACGTGCTCGCGCAGAACGCGCGCGGACTGGTGATCGTCGATATGCACGCGGCGCACGAGCGGATTCTGTACGAGCAGTTCAAGAACGCGCTCGTGGACCGCGCGATCGCCGTGCAGCCGCTGTTGATCCCCGTGTCGATGCCGGCTGACGGGGTCGAGATCGGCGTCGTCGAAGAGGAGCGCGAGACGCTCGATGCGCTCGGCTTCGATCTGGCCGTTCTGTCGCCGACGAGCATCGCGATTCGCGCCGTCCCCGCGCTGCTGAAGGATGCCGATTTGCAGGCGCTGGCGCGCGCGGTGCTGTCGGATCTGCATGCGTACGGCGGCTCGCGCGTGCTGACCGAGCGCCAGCACGAGTTGCTCGGCACGCTTGCCTGCCATCACGCGGTGCGCGCGAACCGACGCCTCACGCTCGACGAAATGAATGCGCTGCTGCGCCAGATGGAAGCGACCGAGCGCGCGGACCAGTGCAATCATGGGCGGCCGACGTGGTATCAGTTGACGCTTGCCGATCTCGATCGGCTGTTCATGCGCGGACAGTGAGCGGGTCCGTTTTGCACTTCCGCTTACGCTTGTCACCACGCCTGCCATCACGCCATTCATGACGCAGCACGCACCCCAACCGATCGCCTGCCTGCTCGGCCCGACCGCTTCCGGCAAGACGGCGGCCGCATTGGCGTTCGCTGCGCGCGCGCCTGTCGAGATCATCAGCGTCGATTCGGCGCTGGTGTATCGCGAGATGGATATTGGCACTGCGAAGCCGTCGGCGGAGGAACGCGCGGTCGCGCCTCACCATCTGATTGACATCGTCGATCCCGTCGATGCTTACTCAGCCGCCGATTTCCGAGCCGACGCATTGCGGCTGGTTGGCGAGATCGTTGCGCGCGGCAATGTGCCGTTGCTGGTTGGCGGCACGATGCTGTACTACAAGGCGTTGACGCAGGGTCTGAACGACCTGCCCGCCGCCGATCCCGACGTGCGTGCGACGCTCGATGCCGACGCTGCGCGCGAAGGCTGGCCGGCGCTGCATGCGCGCCTCGCGGCTGTCGATTCCGCCACGGCCGCACGCCTCGCGCCGAACGATTCGCAGCGCATCCAGCGCGCACTTGAAGTGTTCATGCTGACGGGGCAACCGATGTCCGCGTTGCTCGCCGCGCCCGCTCGCGATGATGATGCAGCGCGGCTTTATCGATTCGTTCCGATCGCGCTGGAGCCGTCTGATCGTAGTGTGTTGCATGCGCGCATTGCGCGGCGATTTGATGCGATGCTTGCGGCTGGGTTTGTTGATGAGGTGAAGCGGCTGCGCGCGCGAGGGGATTTGCATCCGGGGTTGCCTTCCATGCGGTGTGTTGGGTATAGGCAGGCCTGGGAGTATCTCGACAGCGAAACCGATTACGACACCATGCGGGATAAAGGCGTCTTTGCGACGCGGCAGCTGTGTAAGAGGCAGCTTACCTGGCTGCGTGCTATGTCGGAGCGGGTTGTGGTTGATTGTTGTGCTGCTGATGCCACTTTGCTTGCCTTGCAGGCTATTGAACGAGTCGTTGGCTGATTTTTTTGTCTGCGACGCGCGGGTGGGCTGTCTTTGCGCTGGCATTAGCGTTGGTGTCTTTGTGGCGCGGCCGGTATGGTTGTTCTAGCCCTTGCGCTGGCATCCGCGCTTTGCCTTCGTGCTTTGCCTTCGTGCTTCAAGCGTCGCCTCTGTGCGGGGCGACGGGGGTGTCTGAATTTTTGTGTGCAAGGCAGATAAAAGCCTGCCATCTGGCAGGTTCATCAATTGCATTCTACAAATGATTCCTGGTGAAGCGATCCTCATAGAGGATCGCGAACTGGTTCATCGCGGCTTTCCAGTCATGCGCGGCACGGCTCCAGTCAGCCGTGATATTGCGCAA
>NZ_JAWRXV010000521.1:0-300 GCF_046534875.1 Paraburkholderia sp. SIMBA_054
GCGCCCGCCGTCATCGAAGTCGCGAGCGCGGCCGACCTGCAGTTCATCTACATCGATGGCGAGCACGGCGCGTTTGACTGGCGCGATGTCGAGGCAGCCTGCATTGCCGCCGAACGTCACGGTATGACGCCGATCGCGCGGGTACCCGACATTTCCGGCGCGACCATCACGCGATTTCTCGGTCGCGGCGTGCGCGGCATCGTTGCACCGCACATCGAGACGGTCGAGCAAGCGCAGCGCGTGATCAGCGCAACCTATTTCGCGCCGCTGGGCGCGCGTTCTTTTGGCGCGGGGCGGCCC
>NZ_JAWRXV010000522.1:0-299 GCF_046534875.1 Paraburkholderia sp. SIMBA_054
TAAGTGTTCCTGGTAAAACTGTTTGGATTTCGGTAACCTGGATTTTTCCCTGGTACCGAGGTGTCGATGAAATGCCATGTCAACCTTGTGAAGGCTGAGGAAATCACATTGCAGGAGATGGCGATCAATCACCGGTTCAAGAACACGCGCCGACGCGCCACCGGTCTTTTGATGCTCGCTCGCGGGGATAAGCCAAAGGTCGTTTGTGAAGCCCTCGGTGTGAGCGACCAGGCTGTCTACAACTGGGCTCACGCGTGGCGTATTGGAGGCGTTTGCGCGCTCATGGGCGGTCACAACGG
>NZ_JAWRXV010000523.1:0-299 GCF_046534875.1 Paraburkholderia sp. SIMBA_054
CGCGGCATTGCAGTACGTATCAACAGCGAACTTCGTTTGAGCTTGTACTCAACGGGGAGCCCTTGTAGCGTGTTAGGTACTTTATGTTGGACCTGGTATCCTGGCGGTATGAAAAGAGCAAACCGCAAAGGCTACCCGACTGATGTATCCGACGAAGAGTGGAGCTTCGCTGCACCCTATCTGACGCTGATGGACGTCGGCGCGCCACAGCGCAAATATGAACTGCGCGACATGTTCAATGCGTTACGCTGGATTGCGCGGGCCGGCGCGCCCTGGCGGATGCTGCCCAATGACTTTCC
>NZ_JAWRXV010000524.1:0-299 GCF_046534875.1 Paraburkholderia sp. SIMBA_054
CATCGAGGTTCTTTTCGGTAATGTCGGGTTCGATGCCGCGCAGCGCGTCATTCGCTCCCAGTTCAAGGATGACCAGATCGGTGCCATCGGGAACGGACCAGTCGATGCGCGAAAGCCCGCCCGTGGTCGTGTCACCCGACACGCCCGCATTCTCGATCGAAACCTCGACACCCTTGTCGTTGAGTGCCTTTTCAAGCTGCTGCGGAAAGGCGGCATTGGCCGGCAGCAGATAGCCCGCCATGAGGCTGTCGCCGAAACCGACAATTCTCACCTGCGACAATTGCTCGGTCGGCAGTGCG
>NZ_JAWRXV010000525.1:0-299 GCF_046534875.1 Paraburkholderia sp. SIMBA_054
GTCCACGATGATTGTTCGTTCAAAGCCGGCATTCAAGGATATACTTTTTACGATAAATGGCTCGATACTTCCGCGTATTGTCTACCATCTTATCGCAATCGCCTTGTTGAGTGTCGTCGCTGTTTTCGCTTCGCAGGAACATCCCGGTATTTTTGCGCGCATCAGTGCGGTTCCGTTCACTTTGATCGGTATAGCCCTATCGGTGTTTATGAGTTTTCGAAATAACGCGTGTTATGATCGATGGTGGGAAGGGCGCAAACTGTGGGGCGAGCTTGTATTTGCAAGTCGTTCACTGGCTC
>NZ_JAWRXV010000078.1:0-43761 GCF_046534875.1 Paraburkholderia sp. SIMBA_054
ATCTAGAGAGCCCTGTTGTGCCATTGGTTTTGTGGGGTATCCGCGCCGTGCACGTGCCCTGGCCACGAGTTCGGAGATGGCATCCCCGCTCAGTGAATTGCGATTGAAGATCCACGGACCATTGGGTAACGGATGCTCGGCTACGATCTCGTTGCGCTCGACCGCAAGCCTGAGCGTTCCGGGGCTCACGCCGACGAATGCCGCAGCCTCGGTCAACGTCATCCATCCTTCAGCGGCACGTCGCTCGCTCGAATAGACTGGGACGCAACGCAGTGACTCGCTCCTGGGTCCAGAAGTTACCCCGGCCGGTTCTCAGATCATTGCGATTGAGCACGCCAGCAATCACCAGATCTGGACAGATACGGACGAGCTGGCGCACGGCATCGATCGCTTCGCGTGACGTATGTGTGGTGTTCTCACCTCGACGCCGGCGTGGCACGCGAATCTCGGTATGTACTCCGCCTTTCCAGTGGATGACGAGCACGATTTCGCTCGTTGCGTTGTCGATGTCCACCACGACTTCGTGGATCATGGTGCGCACAATACGCTTCTTCAGTCGGGCGTCGGCGTGCGGCCAGATCGATTCCAGCGCCGCAGCAAGATCGGCAAACTCATTGGGCTGGGCAGGCGGTGTCCGACCGGATGTGCGCGACTGTTGCTCAATACGCGATTCCACTTCCTCCACGCGTAGCAGCGCATCATTCCAGCGCCGCTCCAGTTCGTCGGCAACAAGCCGGTTTTCAGGGTCAGCAGCGTCGTATTGTTTCTGCGCGTGTTGGGCGGTATAACGTGCTGCTTGCAGATCCCGCTGCAGCGCGGCCATCACTTCATCCTGCTTCAGGGTCTCTTCTTCGCGCGCCACCATTGCTGCCTCAATTGCCGCCGGTTGAACGACCTGCAAGACCGCCTCGGCGATGGCCGCGTCCGCGCGCGTGCCACCAAACGCAATACAGCGCGGTTGCCCCTTGTCCAGCCAGCCGCGATGACAGCTATAGCGCAAGGCGTCGTGCCTGTTACCCGTGTAGTGTACCGTTAGCTTGCTCGCGCAGCGCCGACAGCGCAACAGTCCCGCCAGAAGGCACTCGCCGCTCTTTGGGGCGCCAGCGTGTCCGGCCAGACGCAGGTTGCCATTGATCGCGCACTGGATCCGCTCGAATTCGTCCCACTGAACGTACCCGTCGTGAGCATTGGGAATGAGCGCAAGCCACTCATCCCGAGGTTTCCGGCGATCACGTTTGCGCTGTTCTCCGCCTTCGTAATTGATCGTGCGTTCGGTCTTGCCATAGGCATACGCGCCACCGTAGATCGGGTTGGTCAGAATCCGGTACACCGTGCCGTAGCTCGGCCGTTTCCATTGGATTTCGCCGCGCGGCGTGCATGCCGGCAACTGCAGGCTGTGCTCCAGGAACCATAACAACGTCTGACGCACCGATCCAACTGCGCCGAATTGGCGGAACACCGAGCGAATGGCGTCCTGCACGCGCGAATCCGGATCCTTCTCCAGGCGCTGGTCCTCGGTCTTGCAGTAACCCACCGGCGCCACGACGACGAGTTCACCGCGTTTGGCCTTCTCCCGCCGAGCTTCGAGCGAACGCTGACGCAGCAGATCCAGCTCGTATTCGTTCAGGCTACCCTTTAAGCCGAGCAGCAAACGATCGTTACTCTGCCGTGGCGCGTACACGGTCTCTTGATCAATCAGCACCGTGTCGACGATGCGGCACACCTCAACCAGCTGCTGCCACTCGCGGCTGTTGCGCGCAAATCGCGAAACCTCGCGAGCGGCAACTGCGCCGACGTGCCCAAGACAAACCTCTGCCACCATTCGTTCGAAGCCCGTGCGCGTTTGCGTTCCGGCCGCAGAGCGCCCCAGATCCTCGTCGATCACTTCGATCTCCTTCCAGCCTAACTGGTGCAGACGATCCTGCATCGCATACTGCAGCTTCTGGCTCTCCAGATTGTGGCTGACCTGGTAGGCCGACGACTGGCGCACGTACAGCATGGCCTTGCGCGTCAGATGCTGTGCCCGAATCTTGTCACTCATCGCGCACCTCCGGCTCGTGTACGACGGCGAACAGCCCGCGACGGTGTTGCCGCAGCAGTTGCGCCAGCAAACGCACCGTCTCCTGCCGAACCTCCTGCGGCAGGTGCGTCCACTGTGGCGTCTTCGGAAAAGGATGAAACAGGTCGAGTTGAGCGCCCGGTTGCGGGCTGGTCTGGCGTCGCATCAGCACCTCCTGTACGGAGCAAAGGATGGTGCTCGGCTTGTACCATACCGCGTTGCCCGGCAGCAGGAGCCTGCGCCAGCAGGTGCTTCAGTTCCCTCAATGCTTCACAGCTGACGGCGGGAGACGTTGCCGAAGTAATGCGACAGCAGGCAACGGGATCGAACATCCATTGCGGCACCTCCAGCGAGCCCGCCGTGTCGAACGGCTCTCGCGCACAGCGCAGCACTGACTCGCCGTTCTTCCTTTCTATCGTGGTGAAAATCCATACCGTGTGCCCGTACCATGGGTGCCAACGATAGAGAACTTCCCTTGACTCGGTGATATGGGTGTTGTGTTGACGGCTTGTATAATTCTCGCCGGCTACACTCGACGCTCGATTACGTCAGCCCCATGACGTTCGAGAAAAACTGGTTCGCCGCTCAACAGGGACGAGCCGCATAAATCTCTCAGCTATGGGATTCGCGAAACAGGGGCAAGGTCAGACGACCTCCCGCCGTGGTTGATCTGAAAAAAATACTGCGACTCTGTAACCGAAATGCACTGTGGAACGATATAGAGATGAGCGGCGTACCCGCGGCGAACGATCGCCGATTGCGCTGACCCGGCCAGCGGTTGCACGGACTCAATCGGCCACGATCAGGAACCTGATGACAATTCGTTTCTCATGCACTATGTGTGGCAAGTGTTGCCATAATCTTCGATTACCCTTGGATCTTGCAGAAGCAGAAGACTGGGTGGAACGAGGCGGAACATTCAATTGTTTTGCGAAGCCATTCCTTGGCCTGTCGAACCACCGCCGAGTAATGTACATGCGACTCACAAGCGTCTTCGGTCGTTTGCTGCAGTGTGTGGAGCATTGCCCGTGCGAGTCATCGTAACTGTGGTCGCGGCATTTGATGGGGCTGTCCTCATCTGCTAGCAGATCTTCGATGCGGAGCCTATGAACGGTGTCCACGCGTTTGTCGTATCTATCCCGCCGAGGTTAGTCCTTTAATAGATCTTGTTCCTACCTCCAAATCGTGTCCACCCGAGGCCCCGGGGCGGGGGCGAAAGAATGCCAATTATTTCTAAAAAAAATGAATTGACCGATCTTAAGACGATTGAGTTGTCTTGAAGCGTAGCCGCTTTTTCGTTTATTTGTTTGCAGGAATGATCTGATGGTTCGAGCAAGTGATGGGCCTCGAAGCTTTTTCTGCCCAGTAGAGCAAGCGAAGACTGACGTCTTGCGACATCGGTCCGACAGATTGGTATGGCAGAATCGGGTGGCTCGGATCGCCACGTTTGCGATATTTGCATGTCCCTTCTGGATCAGTCCTTCGGACGCAGCGGAGCACACACAGCGAGAAGTCTTTCCGGTAGGGGTTGAGTCGAACGGGGTATCTGCTGCGACACCAATACCTCCACCTGAGACGCATCAAAACATCAAGGAGACCTTGCCGAACGTTGCTACCCCGGCAGAATCTTCATTGACGACCGGGCCAGCAGGCAATTCTAGCGACCCGCGACGCCTCGTTGTTTGTGCTATTCCTAAGCAAGATTCCCTCCAAAATGTGACAGACAGCTTAGTGTCGGCTAAGCCCTTCGATTCTGTGTCGCGCGGTCTGTCAATCAGAGGGCACAATGGATCGCCGTATTTCCACGTGCAAGGGGGGTCTGTCCAAATATCCCTGATCGAAACACTAAATAATGCCAAACTTCCTCCGGAGGTATTACACGAAGTTATGTTCCTGCTAAATCGTCAGCCAGATGTCGATGTGAACGATGCGGCCCAGGCGGGAGACGGATATCGCGTGGCTTATGTGAGCGACCACGACGGAAATGACAACGGCGAAACTTACCGGATGTCTGCGCTACAGGTTCATCTTGGCAGAGCTTCGTTCGAAGCCGAAAGGTTTCCGTCAGACAAGGCCGGGCCGGCGCGTTTTTTCTCGTTCAACGGGAAACCCTTGGCAAATTCGCGGTTTATCGATCCCATCCCGAGCGCGATAATCACGTCACCGTTCGGAGTGCGGGAGCATCCGGTAAAAGGCGGACTGCACCAACACACCGGGGTCGATTTGTCAGCGCCGTTCGGTACCCCTGTCAGGGCGGCAGCGGAGGGGACGATTACTACGATCGGCTTTGATCGGTCGGGTTATGGGCGATACGTGGTCTTGCAGCATAGCGACGGCTATTCGACGTGGTACGCACATCTATCGTCGATTTTTTCGACAGTACGCGTTGGCTTAAGGTTGAGTGTAGGGCAGTTGCTGGGGAAGGTTGGCCGTACCGGCGACGCAACCGGCCCTCATCTGCATTTCGAAGTGCGCTACAACGCCCGGCCGACAGACCCTCAATTATTAATGGGACCTGCGGCAGGAAGTGCTCTGACAGGCAGCGACATGCTTTCGTTCAGTCGACAGACAGCAGTAATACGTCGAGCGTTTCAGCTACCGATGATGACAGAGAATGCAGCGGACTTATCGGTGAGCAAACCTGGCCTGTGTTAAGGCTGCCCGCTCCAAGCAATTCTGTCGGTGAAGTACATAAGGGGCGTCATTGCAACTATCCCTGAGTATATTTCTAGTGGGGCATCGGCAAGACGGCTTGATGATCGTTGAGTATATGCTACCGGTATATAACCGCTGTTGCGTTCGTCGCGTTCGCCTGCGCCGTACAATCAGCGCTCGGCACGGAATCGGTTCGATCGCGGTATCGCGGGAGACGGTCGTTTTGAGGAGGCGTGATGTTTGCTCGTGTTCCGGATGTATTACAAAAAGGGGAACGCCCGGTAGAGTCGTCGATTGTCTACGTCGTTGACGATGACGCATCCACGCGCGCGGCGATTAGCGCGTTGCTGCGCTCAGTCGACTTGCGAGTTGAAACGTTCTCGTCGACGCGCGAATTTCTTCTGTTTCAGAAGGAAGACCTGCCGAGCTGTCTTATCCTCGATGTCCGCCTGCCGAATGAAAGCGGCTTGGAACTCCAGCAGCAGCTCGCCAAGATCGGTTTGACTCTATCGATAATCTTTATAAGTGGATATGGGGACGTTCCGATGACCGTACAGGCGATGAAAGCGGGGGCACTCGACTTCCTGACAAAGCCGTTTCGAGACCAAGATCTTTTGGATGCTGTAAGAAGCGGTTTGCGCGAACACAGGGAGCGGCTCGAAATCGAGCGTTCGATCGCGGAACTGCGAAAACGGTACGATTCGATGACCACCAAGGAAAAGACGATCATGGGTTTCGTACTGGTTGGCTTGATGAACAAGCAGATTGCGGATCGCATGAATCTCAGCGAAATTACAATCAAGACGCATCGTGCAAGCGCGATGCGGAAAATGGAAAGCCGAAACCTCGCAGAGTTTGTACGTATTGGTGAGATCCTCGGCTTGGAATCGAACCACGCCACGATTTTGCGTAACGCAAGATCAGACTAATAGGGGATTTGTATACGCTCGTATGCTATCAAAATATCGACTCTTGATATAACTTTAGATCATTGGAAAGTAATATCGTGAGCGACGCTAAATATCGGCGCCGGTTTGCGGGACAGGGGCCATTCTTTGAGACAACCCATTGTTTCGATCATCGACGACGATGAGTCAGTTCGAATGGCCCTGGCAAGCCTTGTCCGTTCGATGGACATCGATGCGAGAGTCTTCGCATCAGCGGCGCTGTTCCTGTCTTCCAACAGTTTACCCGTCACACAGTGCGTGATCTCTGATGTTGCGATGCCTCAGATGAACGGGATGGAAATGTACTCGATACTGCGACAGCGCGGGTTTGTGGTCCCGGTTTTGTTCATAACAGCTCATTATTCGGATGCTCTAGTAGAACTTGCATCGTCGACAGATTCTGTTGCCTGCATAGAAAAACCTTTCCACGCGCAGGCAGTGGAGACGCATTTGAACACTCTTTTGAGAAGATAGGTAAATTTTCAGAGTTGTGGGCCATTATGAATAGCATGCGGATCCGGGAATATTGCTTCAAAACGTGTGCCAAACGGGATGCGGTTGTTTGCCGTAAGACGACCTTTATGCATTTCAATGATCGAAGCGCAGATCGATAATCCCATACCCATACCATCTTGTTTAGTGGTCACAAAGGGAGAAAAGACGCTGTGAAGGACGTTCGTTGCGATTCCCGTACCCGTGTCCTCAACGACCAATATAACCTCCCCGTCACTGCGTCTTGTAGCGAGGGTCAGGTTTCGCTCACGATCGGTTATCGTTTCCATCGCCTCAGTGGCATTCACCACCAGATTGAGGACCACCTGCTGAATCTGAACCCGATCCCCCCAGGTTCGGCATGGTTCATCGAGGCCGTCGGTGTGGAGCGTAATCTCATACTTTTCAATTTGGCCGCGAGCTAGCTGCAGTACTTCTCGGACGGCTTTGTTTAAGTCGAAGTTGTTGAAATTGAGGGGAGAGCGCTTCGCGAGCGCGCGCAACCCGCGCACTATCTCGCCAGCGCGTGTGCTATCGCCTTGTATTCGCTCGAGCGCATCCGAAATCTCCGCGAGATTCGGCTGCTCGCGATTCATCCAGCGCAACGCCGCGCCGGAATATGTAGCGATCGATACCAGCGGTTGGCTGACTTCATGCACGATCGACGCGACAAGCTGACCCATTGTCGATAATCTTGAAGCCCGTGCGAGTTCCTCGCGCGAATCGCGCAAGGCCGCTTCGGCTGTCTCGCGTCGGTTATTGCTTTCAATAGCCTCTGCATAGAGCCTGGCGTTTTCGAGTGAAATAGCTGCTTGGGAAGCCAGTACTTCAAGCAGACTCGCTTTTTCCGCAGTGAACGCACCCGCAATTTCAGCGTTCTCCGCATAGAGAACACCTATTAGCGATGCCTGTTTCAGAAGGGGCAGACACAGCACTGAGCGTATGCGTCGTCGAAACACGACGGGATCGTCGCGATACTCTGCGCTAGCGGTTGCGTCGTCAGATAGTATGGTTTGATGGGTCCGATTGACCGCCAACAGAATGCCGGCGGGTATATCCGCCATTTCCAACTCTCGGGATCCAAGTGTGACGACTACGCCTGTAGATGTGGTATGTGCCTCAGCTTCAATGCGTATATTGCCTCTTACTTGTAAGGCGACAACACAGCGTACCGCGCCTGCGTGTTCTATCACGTTCTTAAGCAGTACCTCAAGCAGGTGGGGCAGCACCATCTCGCTAGACAACGCGTGCGATGCAACAATAACAGCCTCGGTATCGATGTAACTTCGAACGCCACCCTGCACTGTCGGTCCAGCATGAGAATCAATCCTGCGTGACATACGAGCTTCGATATCGCGAACCTTGGCTTCGGCACAAAAGGTCTGGTATGCGTACCGGGCGTTTCGTAATAAAGCCTCTGAAACCGTCGGAAGTCTGATGCTGGCATAAAACTGCGCTGCTGCCTCGTACGCCAGCGCCTCGATATGGACAAATCCTTGCTGGCACGCATGATCTATCGCCCGTTCGTAGAGTACCTGGGCCTCGATCGTCCGACCTTCGACACGTGCCAATTCGGCGCACGCGAGTGCTGCACGATCGGTGAAATTCTCGGGACAACTTTCTGCGTACCTCATCAGGGTTGCGCAATGTTTGCGTAGCGCCGACAGATGAATTTCGCGCTGCTCCGGATTCGGTTCTGCGATGTAGGCGGCAGCTCTCACAAACGCGCCATATAGTGGCAAATCGGCCGCCTCGAGATGAGCGGCAGAAGCGGATATAAGAGAGGCAGCGTGCCATTCGAATTGAAGGGCGTCTTGCCAGTGGCGAAACAACACTGCAACCTGCAATTTGTGAGCCCAGTACGCGTACGCACCGGTGCTCGTTTTCGCAGTACCGCGTATCAGGTTGTCCGGCCAGGAAGCATCTAGCCCTTTCGACGAGAAGGTTTGTTCATAGCAACCCCTGAGTGTCGAAGTGAGCATGAGTTGCGCAAGAACCGTATCGGACACCATCCTGAAACCGGCCGTTTTAGCAAACACCCATGCTTCTTCGATCAGACATGCCGTTTCAGTTAGTGGTGTGCCGGCAAAGAGCATGTTGGATACCATGTTGCGCCGACAGTAAACCGAAAAGGTCAAATCGCAATCCTCATACGCGCGGGCGGTTGCATCGCGAATGAATGATTGGCAACTGCGGACGGCACGGACCCATGGCAAAACGCAAACGCCGAATACCATCGATACACGCGCGGCGAGGCGATCGAGCCCCTCTCGACGGCTCAACTCAAGTGCCCACTCGCCAACCATCAAACCTCGAGTAGTGTCGTGAAATCGATCGATCAGTGAGCTTGCCGCACACACAAGTCCATAGCCAGACGAACCACAACAACCGTGTTCGAGGGTAACCAGGGCTGAAGTAAACTTGATGAAGTCACCGAGTGTCGCATTGTTGGAAAACAGGGCAGGCGGAATGAGATCACTTAGCACATCCGTTACACCACTCCATTTTGCGTCTGCTAACTTATCGCCGATCTTTATTCCACTTGTTTGATGGGCATCAATCAATCGAATCAAACGATATTTGATCTTATCTACGTCGTCTTCCGACGGATTAGACGGGAAGTGGATACCGCATTGGTTGAGAAAGTTTGAGCCTACTTCGATTGCTCTTGAAACTTGCCCTGTTGTTGTGTGTAGGGCACACTTTAGTCTCGCAACTTCCGCACGAAGCACAACGTTTTCTAATGGTACGCAAAGCACGCGCAATCTCTCTTCTGCGCTTTCAAGGCGACCTGTCATAAATTCGCATTCAGCGGTGTGAAACTCGATCAACGTCTGTGCGATACAGTCGTGCGTGCCGGAGGCGAAATTCGAAGCGGACTTCAGGTAATCGAGTGCAGAGAGATAGTCCGCAGAACGCTTGGCTTCGATTCCCGCCTCAAGATTAATCGCCGCGAATTGCGCCCTTTCTCGATGGACGGGAAGGCACTCGCCGAGGTTGATTTGATGCGCGGTGAGGAAAAGCAAAGCGCGGGAAGGCTCACGCGTGAAATGCACAGCGAGTCGCCGCCCTATTTGCGCGTGCGCAATTTTATGGGCATCGCGTTTCTTTAGCGCGCCATAGACGGCATCTCGGATTCTGTCGTGGACGAAGGCGTAACCCACGTCGTCAGATATCACGAGCTGTGCCTCTTCTGCGATTTCCAATGCGGCGCGGAGAGCGCTTTCCTCACGTCCCGATGCCGCACTTAATATCGATAACGACGAGCGGTCGCCGAGACAGGCAAGCGACTGCATAGCAAGCAGGCATTCATCGTGCAACGACTGGATCCGTGCCAAAAGGAGGTCCGCGACGTTTGATGTGTAGCCTTTCTCACGTATCCCGTCGATATCCCAGTGCCAGGTAAAATGCTCCCCGTCGAACGAGATCAAATTCTCGCCCAAAAGCACCCCGAGAAACTGGATTACGAAAAACGGACTTCCACCGGTCTTCGCGTGAACGAGTCGAGCGAGTACGTGGCCATAGTCCGGTTTGCATCCGAACGCTGCTACGATGAGCGTGGTAACCGCATCGACACTCAGCGGACATAATTCGATCTGGTCACCAAACACACCGCGAGCTATCTGCGATCCCGTGTCAACGGCGCGTTCAGCCGTATTGAGATGGTCAGTACTGCGCGTGGCACAAATGAGCAGAAGGTGGTCAATCTGAGCATTGCAGCATAGAAATTCTATAACAGCACTTGTACCGCTATCGGCCCATTGAAGATCATCAATGAAGAGCACAAGGGGCGCGCGTTCCGTCGCGAAGCACGTCAGGAAGCGTCGGACCATTTCGAAGAAGCGTTCCTTCTCAAGTTGCGCCGGCTGAAGGGTAATCTGATTGACTTCGTCGATAAAGAAGCGCAGTTCGGGTAACAAAGACGCGAACACCTCGGCGCCGTTCTTGAGGGAGTCTCGTAATCTCTGCCGAGTATCGTTGAAATCGCTCTCGGACTGACGCAAGGCGTTGCGAAGCAGGCCGCTCATTGCAGAAAAAATGCAGCCATAAGGGACGGCCGCTTCGACTTCACCACATTTCCCGGTGGCGAAGACGTGTGCATGGTCGATCCTTGACATATGCAGGTGCCACGCAAGGGCAGACTTCCCGCTGCCCGAAGGCCCGGATAGCAGAACGGTTTCCATGCAACCACGTTCGACTGTTCGATCAAACGCGCTCGCGAGAGAATGGACCTCTTCGTCTCTTCCACACAGCCGGCCGGATGAGATCAAACGACGCGCGGCACCAATATGATCTAACGGGAACGACTCGATCGTGCCTGTTTTACGAAATTCGCGGAGGCATCGGTCAAGGTCGCATACCAAGCCGTCAGCGCTGAGATACCGGTCATTGGCATCCTTTGCGATTAACTTTGCAACGATGTCAGAATATACTGCTGGCAGGTCTGGTCGGATCCTGCGTATGGGGGGTGCAACCGCGGCGAGGTGAGAGTGCACTGCACCGAGCAGATCTCCCTCAGCAAACGGTGGCGTACCTGTCACGAGTTCATAAAGTACGCAACCGATCGAATAAATATCTGAACGCGCATCAATTGAGCGATTGATTTGACCGCTCAGTTCAGGAGCCAGATATGCGTATGACGTAATCCAAAAGTCCCGGTCGATAGGTCGCCCGGTGTGATTCGCGCTGTCGATCGCATTGCCGAACCCGGTTAGTGTGGCTCGTTCATGCTCCAGATCAAACAGGATATTGTCGGGCGAGATATCGCGATGCAGCAGACCGGCGGCATGCATTGCGGAAGTTGCCGAGGCAACCGAGAGGCTGAGCGCCAGGATCTGGCCAAACGGTAAATGTTGGCGACACAGATCCCGTAGGGCTATACCGCCAGGATCTTGCAGGCGCATCTGTATCTGAGCAGCTTTATGTGTCAGGTGGAGCGGCAACGCCGCCCATCCAGAGTTAAGTCGTGAGCGAAGAGCATATTCGCGCTGGATGACGCGCAGTGCACCCAACGCCCTATCAGCGGAGGTCGTAGCGAGCAGGCACGATGCGCCGTCCGAATCCCACGACCGCAATAGTTCAATCGCCCCGTCACGAAGCAGCACACTATGGCGAAGCAAGCGGTTGGTCATATCGCTATCGCTACATATGGGGTTGGGAAACGGCTTCGATTGTACATTTTAGATCACCCTTGAAATGCTGTCATAGTAATCCCCCTTCGTCGGATCAGAACACTCCGGATTCCGTGTAGACGCGGCGACGGCTTGTTTCCGAGCCCCCTTTGTGCAGGTCTGTCTCCCCAGGTCGTGGGTATACGTTACGTCTTGGCACGCAGAGACAATATCGCCGACCACCAGGCCCATCCTTGGGTATATCAAATAGATACCCGCCGTGCATTGAGGATTCTACCCGCACCGATTCTAATGAATGCGTACTCGTACCCGTTATGGCTAGAGAAAAAGCGTTCGTCGAGTTGAGAGAGACATGTCGAAAAAATCCATCCTTATTGCCTTGATCGCGTTTTTGATCGTCGATATTGCGCCGTCCGCTATGGCGGAGACCGCCTCTACAGGTCCAGCGCAGGGCGTGACTTCGCCAGGGGCGGCGCTAACCAAGAAACAGATCCGCGCGGAAAATCGTGCTCAAGTCAGGCTGGTGCGGAAGTCTCTCTCGCAGGTGAGGGGCTTTGCTGTCGATCGCATAACAGTTCTGGCGAGCAATGGTGTTGTGACGTTGACGGGTGAGGCACTCGACCAGAACCAGATTGACGCAGCCGTCGCCGCTGCGGGAAATACCCACGGCGTGGTGGATGTGCAAAATCGTCTAAGAATCGCCGAACGAGGCCACTAAATTTTTCCATCAAACGATGTCATCAAGGATCACGCGATCAATGCCGCGCCAGCTGAACGACGGTATTTGGTCCAGCTATAGCCGCTCTACATCCGGCTCCCGCCATCAGGCTGACGCGTCTCGACGTCGACGGATGAGCACATTCCAATCGGATTCATCGTGCGAAGTACAACATGGAGAGCGTAATGTCTCAAGCAGAGCAATTCGACGTGCTGATCCTTGGGAGCGGTCAAGGTGGCAAGCTCCTGGCATGGCATTTAGGACGAGCCGGGCAGCGTGTGGCTGTAGTCGAGCGTCAATGGGTCGGCGGCTCGTGTCCCGCCGTGGCGTGCTTGCCAAGTAAGAATGAAATTTGGAGCTCCCGCATAGCGCATCTCGCTCGCCACGCTGGTGAAGTGGGTACGATAACCGGGGAAATTGCTATCGACATGCATAAGGTACGTGAGCGAAAACGAAGCATGATTGCGGGTGAAGACGCGGCACACCTGGGTATGTATTCGTCGAGCGGTGCGCACCTTATCATGGGCAGCGGACGTCTGGTGGGGCCGAAGACCATTGAGGTCCAACTCAACGACGGTGGTACGCGAAACTTGACCGCGAGTCAGGTTGTTTTGAACTTGGGAACGCATGCCGCCGTGCCTGCGATTCCGGGGCTGAAGGCGGCGAGCCCAATGACGCACATTGGCGCACTGGATCTTGACTACGCTCCAACTCATCTAGTTGTCATTGGAGGGGGCTACATTGGAATTGAATTGGCACAAGCGTACCGAAGATTTGGCAGCAAGGTGACTATCATCGAGCATGGTAGCCAACTGATGGGACGTGAGGATCCGGATCTTGCCGAAGAAATGCTCCGCATCGTTAGCGCTGAAGACATCAAGGTCGTTTTGAACGCTGAAGTGACCAAGGTGGAGGGACGTTCAGGAGCCGGCGTAACACTGGCGGTTCATACGCCAGAGGGAGATCGGATAGTCGAAGGCAGTGACCTTCTGGTGGCCACCGGACGAATCCCCAACACCGCCGATATAGGGCTTGAGGCGGCGGGAATCAAGCTCGACGAACGTGGCTACATCCGGGTCAACGAGCGATTGCAAACATCGGCGCCGGGCGTATGGGCGATCGGTGAAGCGGCGGGAAGTCCGCAATTCACTCATGCCTCGGTTGACGATTTCAGAATCGTACGCGACAACCTGGCAGGTGGGAACCGCAGCAAGACCGGCCGGCTGATACCGTACACGATGTTCACCGATCCGCCGCTAGCGCATGTTGGACTCAGCGAAAACGAGGCGAAGCGCCACGGAGTTTCTGTCCGTGTAGCGAAGCTACCTATGAGTAATGTGCTTCGAACCATGGCGACAGACGAGAAGCAGGGGTTTCTCAAGGTGATTGTCGGTGCTAGCGATGACAGGATTCTCGGCTTCTCGATGATCGGCGCCGAAGCTGGCGAGGTGATGGCGGTGGTGCAAGTGGCGATACTAGGGGCACTTCCTTACCAGAAGTTGCGCGACGCAGTCATTTCTCACCTGACGTACGCTGAGGCTATCGGTCCTCTGCTTTCTACGATTCCGGAACGCTCATGAGCTAACGACATCACCGGACGTCGAACCACGGGCTCGTTGCATTGCTTTTGGTATGTGCTTGTCGATCCCACATATATCGAACACAAGTCTCGATCTGTCCGTGCTGCATTGGCGGACGTAACTTGTATAGGGTCGCAGATAGGCCCTGCATCATCAAGATTGGAATGTGGGTAGGATGACGTGTAATCGATTCTCATCGTGGTGGCAGGGTTTCTTCCGGTAGCGAACGCAAGGCGTGCAGCAATACCTACGCGAAACCCGAGGTTGAATGCGCGATTGTGAATCAGCCGATATTGCCAAGATCGTCCGAAGCAGGCTCGCCGATCTGTGCCTGACTTGGGAAAGCGTCGTGATCAGATGAGATTGCTGACGCAAGGATCATACGCTCCCAGTTCGCGGGGGCTTGGTTTCGGTTTCTACATGGGCGATAGACTTGGTCGCCTCGCACGATGGGTTGATTTGACAGAGCGCAAACCGCATCTTCTCGTGCAAGTCCGACTCGCCACACTTGTTCAGCGTAATGTCCGGTTCGGGAATCACTCCAGCAAATCGTTAAGGTGTGCCCGGTCCGAACTTCGAGTACGCAGATACGCGCGGGTTGCGGGAGCGCATCCGTGCTTCGTGTTCGCGAATCGGACGAACCTCTTCCTTTAAGGAATCTTTTCTTCAATGCTACCGAAACACGTGGGGTCGGTTGTCGGCATGCAGGGACGAGCAGGTTTAACAACGCGCGCTCAAATGTTTCGCTGTCGGTGGCGGCGGACATATTCGTGTACCTCAAGAATTACGGACCGCAAAAACAAATAAACGTAATGCGCTTTATTTGCGGATGGAAAATTGCGATCAACGAGCGGCGAATAGCAGGTATTGCATGCTGGTATTCGTCTGTGGTTTCTTGGTGCGAGAGATAATTGTAACGACCAACGTAGCGCGATAAGTGAAGTGAGCTAACGTGCTGCAACTTGGAATCACCACCTATTGTTTTGAAGTTTAGGAGAGGTTAAGCCATTTAGCTATCCAGACTCGGGTGCCGAATATATATACCTCAGTATGGTTAATGTTCAGTCAATTTAGTCTGGTTGTATTTCTCTTATGAAATGAGCGACCAACACGGCAGTCGTCACGCACCGCAAATTTTTCGCTCCCGGCGACACTTTTGCAGCTTGACTTCCAGCCTCAGAAGATCGATAAGATTCTTTGCGCCCATTTTGTGCATCAGCTCTCGTCGGGCGACTTTGATGGTAATTTCGCTCAGGTGAAGGTCAGACGCAATTTGTTTGGTCATCGATCCAGATGCGATTTTTTGTAAAAGAAGTTTCTCTCTTGGCGTCAATCTTTCAAAGCGTTCCAATAGATCGCTGCAAAAAAATTTTGCATTGCGATTTCCCGCGTCTTGCTCCAGCGCAAAGCGCACGGCATTGAGAATCTCGTGATCCCGAAAGGGTTTTTCCAGAAAGTCACTCGCTCCCGCGCGCATGGCCTTTATTGCCATAGGAATATCGCCATGACCGGTCATAAAGATGACAGGAAGAACAATATTTTCTGCCAGCAGATAACGTTGTGCTTCCAGGCCGTCAATTTCAGGCATTCTGACATCGAGAATGACGCAGCTCGTCCGGTCTATATCTTCTTTCGAGGCAGATCTCAGCAGCGTCAGAAATTCGGATGCAGACGAGTACGCAAGAACGTCGTAACCGACGCTGGCCAGAAGGTCAGTGACCGCATCTCGCACAGAAAGATCATCGTCGACGACGTAGACAAGGGCAGATTTATTCATAGAGAATTGCCCACGCGGCCAACATAGGGCAGAGTGCATTGAAATTTTGTGCCCTCCGCATCACTACTAGCGATCAACTTTCCGCCGTGTGCCTCTACGATTGATCTACAAACACGTAAGCCCATTCCCATACCGCCCGGCTTAGTAGTGAAAAGAGCGTCGAATAGATCTTCGGGATTGCGACCGTGAAAGCCCTCACCCGTATCGTGGATGGTGACTTGCGCGGTGCTTTCGTCTAGCGACTTGGATGACACAGTCAACAGGCGAGACCCGCGATCGGCTGATCGCAGCGCATCGATGCCGTTGCACATCAAGTTCATCAATACTTGTTGTAGTTGGAAACGGTCGCCGGAAACCGGCCGTTCTGCCGCTTTGACCAGAAGGAGGCGAATATTCGCTCTTTCTATTTCGCCATTCAGCATCAGCGCCACCTCTTCGATGGTGTCATCTAAATCGACGGGTACTTTTAGTGTTCCAGATCTTGACACTAATGATCGTAGGCTACGCGACACGCCTATAGCGCGCTCAGCGTCGTGAAGTGCGCGTCGTGCGGCGCTGTCTGCTCGTTCGACGTTGGTAGGGTTTTTCTCGATCCATCGCAAGCACGCCTCCGTATTTGTTACGATTCCTGTGAGTGGCTGCGCGATCTCGTGAATTATCGATGCGGCTAGTTCTCCGATCGTCGCAAGACGAAGTGCCCGTGATAGCTTTGCTTGCACATTTTGAAGGTGATTCTCAAATAGCTTCCGCTCGGTTATATCGTTTACTACGCCAACATAACAGACAGCGCCGCTATCATCGGTCTGTGGGTGGCCTTCGACCTGGATGTATCGGACCTCGTCGTTACGTAAGAGCAACCTGTATTCGTGCTTTAACACTTTCCCTTCGGATACGTTGCCCTTGACCGTGCTTTCCACTTGTGACCTATCGTTTGGGTGTACGAGCGCCATAAAGTCTCTGCGGGTAACGCGAGGGAGATCGGGTAAATCATATATCCGTCGACATTCTTTTGACGCAGCGACCACATCGGTACTAACGTTCCAGCGCCAGCTACCGGTTTTGCTGATGCGTTGCGCTTCAGCGAGTGTGTTTTCACTGTCGCGAAGAATACGTTCCACATTTTCGCGCTGTGCGTTGTCGTGCTCGATTTGGGCGCGATATCGGATATTGTCGAGTGAAACCGCCGCTTGCGCGGAGAGCAGCAAGAATTGGTCTATAAGTTCACGGTGGAATGGGGCGGCTCCGGCTTCCCGTTGAAGGCAAAGAAGATCAAGCCCTTGTTCGTTTGAAATCAAAGGAACACACCACAAGGTGGGAAGATAAGCATCGTGACGATGGTGCTCGTGATTTACCGATTTTCCGGGCGACCAGTCGCTCAAAAAAACGATGTTACGGGTCAATAACGCCGTATTGAAGGCACTGTGCAGCCGTGTCTCCGATTTTCTCAAGGATCGTTGGTTTGAAAGCTCTATCGTGTCTCGATTCTTGATTGCTTCCGCTTCAATGAGCAACGTATCACGATGTCGACGTACCAGACTGACATAATTTGTTTGAGAACACAACAATATGCCTCGAGCCAACACACGGACGAGATTCGTAGCATCTGACTGAGCGAGCAGTTCTTGGGCGACCTGGACAGGAGTCGACGCGAAAGCAGGTCCGTATTGTTCTAGCATGGGGATATGCGTGAGGAGTGGCCGAGCGCGACGATCACCCTCGGTCCGCGTCGTCCTACGTGTACGCAATGACGGAATATCTAGTCTAGTGACTCGACTAAGTTAATTGTCTATCTCCGGGTATAGAAAAAATATACCCGAGGATGGCTTGCTGGAAGTTCGACTTCACCGTTTCCACTCATCTCGCTTACACGGGTGCGCGAGACGCGGATGTCGCGCAGGGTTTTACCCCAAATTCGTCTTTCAGATAGACGTAGGGATCGTGGCCATTGAGCTGCGCAGTTCGAATCAAGCTCATGTCAGCGATTTTCAACGATCCCGCTCATACGTGGACTCTTTCGACGTTAGCCGAACTCTGCAGCATGTCACGTGCAACGCTTATCCGTCAGTTTCAGGACAACGTGGGGCGCTCACCGATCGATCTCTTGACTGACATCCGAATGGCACTGGCCGCGAATGAATTGCGGAAGCTCGGCGTACCTACTGAAGTGGTCGCCGAGCTGTCGGCTATGCATCGGTGGCCGCCTTTCGGCGAGCCTTCAACCGGCACATGCAAATGACGCCTGCAGACTGGCGCCGTTTGGATCTCCGGCAATTCAATTCGGCATTCACGATTTAAGACAAACGAGGCAGCTACAACACAGTAGCCTGCGAAAGCGCAAGAAGTGACTTTACCCCACTATTACCTCATAACTGTGCGGCAGCCTGTTCGATCACCTCAGCCACGACGTCCGGGTTAGAGACCGTAACTGCGTGTGACGAGTTCACCTCAATGACATTCGAATGGGCGCGATCGGCTTCGAACTTCTGTTCTGCCAGAGGAATGGCGAGATCTTGCAGTGTTCTGATTTGCCAGCTTGGTCTACTCGTCCACGCAGCGGATGTCACCGTCTCATTCAATGCAGCAAGGTTCATGGGGCGCTGGGTGGCAATCATCAGGGCAACCTCGCCCTCGGATACATCAGCAGCCACCTGGCTATGGAATTTATCGGCCTGGTAAAAGAGATACGTTCCGCTGGTTCCATCCGGAAGAGAATAAGACACGGCGTCGACGGATGTCGGAAATGAGCTACCGGGAAAGCGCGCGATCAGCTGACTTGCAGCTTCCCCGGCTGCGGGCATTATTGCGGCAGCGTAGACAAGGCTCCTGACTCTCGGGTTGTCCGCGCCGGCTTGGGTGATAACCGCTCCGCCGTATGAGTGGCCCACAAGGACCATAGGCCCCGGAATCCTGTCCATCACACTACGCAGATACGCTGCATCGACCGCCACGCCCAATAGCGGATTGGCGAAGGCGATGACAGGGTAGCCATCGCACTTGAGACGCCGAATTACCCTGTTCCAGATCGAGGCGTCTTCAAAGGCTCCATGTACAAGCAGGATAGTGGGCTTGGGTGATTCGAGTTTCATAGCCATTCCTTGTCAAGGTGGGGCTGCGGGAGGTGTCGTGTGCAGGGCGCGCCTAGTCATCCGTCGAGGCGGCACCGGCCCACGCAAACGTCACCTAACTCTCGGGGGCACTTCTGTATTGCAATGTAAAACCGCTTACGAGACTCACATCCAATCACACTCGCCAGGCGCCTAACAGGACATCCTGTCGCGTGAATCAGTCAGCATTTCGTTGATTCGCACCGTACCCGGGAAGGGTCAAATTGAAGTACAAACTCAAGTGACTCCGCCTGCTTCCGGAATGAAACTCGCCTATAGACTTGCACCGGGGCTCCCATGATGGGAGGGAGCCCCGGATCACAAATGATCAGCGCTGCTAGCGCCCAACGACAAATGAAACGCTTTTAAATCACCAATCAGCTCATTACCGTATCAATCAGACTGGCTCGGCCAAGAGGTTCAAAAACCTATCGAGTGGCCGTTCATCGACCGCCAGGACTGCGGTGAGGATCTGCCCTCCCCGTTCCGGGGAAAGAATCCCGCCGACGTTGGCGAAATACTTTTCTACGATTTCGTCGTCGGTTAGTGGCCTGTCCGCACAACCACGGTTGACCGCCTCCCGGTGCGCAAGACGACGCCCATTGGCAAACTCGACGATGACTTCGCCAGAGTGATGGCGAGGAAAGGTCGACTCCGGATCTATTTCATAGTCGACCTTCGATGCAAGTGCCAAGACGAGCGGATCGGTCACCGCCGCATCCTCCAGTTCGGCAAGGGTAAACCTCCCTTTCAGCAATCCGGTCGCCACCAGATAAGGGATGCTGAATTGAGCTTCGTAAGCGTTAGCGGGTCGTCGCTTTGCATCCACAGGTTCGCAGACGGTCTTAACGACTTCACGGGGAACCTTGACTCGAACACGGCTAACCGCGTCAATAGCAGACGTGCCCGCTTCGCCGGATTCGCGAAGCCATTCTTCATTCAGCACAATCGCGGCATCGGTTGCAGCATGTGCGAACACGCAGGCTGGGATGGGTTTGATTGCTACAGCCAGCGTTTGCCATTCCTCACCGAGCTTGCTCGTTGCCAACGACAGATCCACTTGATCTCGCACTTCCCCAAGATAGCTCGTGAACAAGCCAAACCTGCCTTCATAGGGCGCTCCTGGGCCGATAAAGCCTTCCTTCGCCAGTGTAGCAGCAGTCATGCCGACTGTCGCCGCCCAACCGGGTTGTATGCGCTTTGACCACGCGCCCCCTTGCAAAAAGGCCTGACTGCCGCATGCCATGGACAGCGCGATGCCCTGCGCCATCCACGCTTGTTGCCGGGTAAGTCCAGTGAGGCGCGAGGCCGCGACGGCACATGCGAAGCCGCCGACTACTCCCGTGGGATTGAAGCCCGTCTCATGGAATCCCCCATTGCCAGCCGACGTCAGGCGCGCGCCGACTTCTACGCCAGCAATATAAGCGGCGAGCATGTCTTCACCACTAGCCCCGCGCAGCTCAGCGATACCTAAGGTACAGGGCAGAAGGCTCGCTGTAGGATGAATCACACCGCCCATATGGGTGTCGTCAAAATCGAGGCCATGCACCAGCAAACCGTTCATCACCATCGCGTCTCGTGTCTGGAGCAGCCGCCCATGGCCAATCACCGTCGCTGACCCGCTTCCGAGAGACTGCATGGCTGTCAGCGTGACCTTCGTGAACGAATAGTGCTTTGTGGCATAGGCAAGTCCCACCGCATCAAGCAACAGGTATTTGGCGCGCTCTCGTACACGTGCCGGAATTTGATCCGGACGCATGCCAATTGCAAAATCGGCCAACGTCGCAGCGATTCCGCCATCGTTCGCGGCGTGCCCGTTTGTAGCACGAGTCATAACATCTTCCTTCCACGATCAGGTTACATCGAACCCGCTCGCGGGGTTCGCCAAAAAGGGGCCATTTGAGGTCCATCGACAAACGTCCCACATTCCCCACCCAAAACCTATCAACGCGCCTCGACTCGCATCGCTCTTCGCGGCTTGGCCTAAGACAGCAGGACATCCGCGGTTCGCAGCTTCCGCATTCGAGGCCTTTCGCGGGATCGGGCATGCAATCGCGCTGCGGTAATCGAATCAGAGTGGTTTACGCCCTGCCTTTTTCAGGAAGTCGTCAGCGATCTCTTCGAACGTTACGAACCGCACTCCATCGTGGCCCTTGAAATATTCAATGAGCCGTTCCAACATAAGCAGAACTTGTGGCCGACCCGATACGTCGGGATGAATTGTCATCGGAAAGACGGCGTAGTCCATCTCCCGATAGATCCAGTCGAATTGATCGCGCCACAGCGCTTCAATATCATGCGGGTTGGCGAATCCGTGGCTGTTGGGCGCTTTTTTGATAAACATCATCGGCGGCAAATCGTCGAGGTACCAGCTTGCCGGTATCTCGACCAACTCCGTATCATTGCCACGCACAAGCGGCTTCATCCATGCGTCCGGGTGCTTTGCGTAGTCAATCTTTGTCCACGTATCCCCAACGCGCACGAAATAAGGCTCGAAATCCTTATGCATAAGGCTATGGTCGTACTTGATGCCTTTCTTCAGCAGCAGCTCGTGTGTGATGGGGCTCAATTCCCACCACGGCGCGACATAGCCTGCTGGCGGTCGCCCTGCGAGAGCAGTGGCAAGCGCGATACTTCGGTCCAGCACTGCCTCTTCCTGCTCGGGTGTCATCGCGACGGGATTCTCATGGCTGTAACCATGAATCCCGATCTCATGTCCTGCTGCGGCAACGGCTTGCATCTGTTCCGGAAATGTCTCGATCGAGTGCCCCGGGATAAACCATGTCGTCTTTAACTTATGACGCTCGAATAGTTTGAGGAGTCGGGTCGAGCCAATCTCACCGGCAAACAGACCGCGCGATATGTCGTTGGGCGAATCTTCTCCGCCATATGAACCTAGCCAGCCAGCAACTGCGTCGACATCAACGCCGAATGCAACAAGAATCTCCTTTGCCATCTCTAATTCTCCTCGGTTTAGGAAGTGTGAATGTACCGTTCAACGAGTTGCGCAATCACTAGTAGCGCATCGTCGTCGGTCGAACTACGAATCAGTTGAACGCCAATTGGCAATGAGTTACCGTCGTATCCCGACGGCATGGCAATGACAGGGGCATCGAGAAAGCTCGCCGGCATCGTCATTGCCAATGTTTTCAAGTTGACTTCCGCGAACAGGTCCGGATCCGCCTCAAGCGGCGCAAGAAGAGGCGGTACATGAGCCACAGTGGGCATGATAAGGGTGGCATCTCGCAGCTCGTGCATAAACATGTCCTGCAGGTTGCGCCTGATCGCGAGCAGTTCGCTCCTTCGGGAGGCCGGTATCTGCCTGCTGAGTTCGAGGCGCGCGCGAACGCGAGGGTCCATCTTTGAGGCGGCTTCCGAGTCGAGCAGATGGCAATGCGTTGCGAACGCGTCGAGCGCACCAAGCCATCCCTTGTCCGAAATTACCTGATGAAGTTCGGATAACGCGGTGAAGTTCCGCTCATCGACAAGTGCACCGCTTTCTCGCAATCGCTGAATGAAAACAATGAAGTTCGACCCGACGGGATCGGAGACGTTGTATCGTTCGAGCAGCGACAGATCGAAGACAAATCGCTGGCCTCGCAGGCTTCCACCGGCTTCGCGAAAAGGTACACCCCGCACAGCGCTATCGAACGCAACGCAATCGGACACCGTGCGTGCGAGCGGGCCGATAGTGTCAAGCGTGTCGGAAAGCCCCATCAATCCGGCACGAGGATAGCGGCCGACGCTGGCCCTGTATCCCACGACACCGTTGAACGCGGAAGGAATCCGAATCGAGCCTGCCGTATCGGTTCCGACAGATATCGGGATAACACCCGTCGCGACAGAAACTGCTGCGCCCGACGACGATCCGCCCGGCACGCGCAGCCCCTTGTCGACCGCCGGATTAGTGGGCGTCCCGAAATGCGGATTGGCGCCTAATCCTGAGTACGCAAATTCGCTCAGGTTTGTCTTGCCGATCGCTATTAGGCCAGCATGCTCCGCCTGATCGACGAGGGCCGCATTCTCGACGGCTGAACTGTTCGCAGAAAGAATCGCCGAACCAGCTGTGGTGACGAGTCCCTCGATGTCGAAAAGATCTTTCCAGGCAATCGGAACGCCGTCCAGCGCGCTGAGGGGGGCCCTCCTGCGCCAACGTTCCGCCGACTCCTCAGCGCGTAGTAACACGCGATCCGCGTCAACAAGGGAAATGAACGTTTTACGCTCACGGACGGCACGATCGAGAGCCGAGCTGACCACGGTCACGGGGTCAATAAGACCTTGTGCAAAACCGTGCGCCAAAGCAAGCGCCGTAGCGGGATTTTCAGACGTCACCATCATTCACGCACCCTTATCACAAAAGATTTCTAAATTCACCGAGAATCCATCATTCAGGCAGTACGAGGCGATACACGAATCAACGCGGACTTCATGCGCTTTCTGCATCGAAACCGCGAACATCGTTTCCGATACCAGGCCTTACCATCGCCATTGCAATTACCCCGATTCCTGTTGCGATCGACGCCGCAACAAACATCGCTGCATATCCGTACCTGAGTGTCAGTACGCCTGTAACAGTTGGCGCAAGAACGGAAGCAGTGTTCGCAATTCCGTGCGTAATGCCACTGAATGTTCCCGTTCTGGACGAAGGAGACGAATCGAGAATGACTGCCCAAAAGACCGAGTTCGACAGCGAATTAAACGAGTTCGCAACGGCTACCAAAGTGAGCACCTGCCAGACCGACGTTGCTTTTGAGATCAGCAAGAAGCAGATCGTGGCGAGAAGGAGGCACGCTGCGGCAAGACCACTGCGACCCAAAGTCAAATTGCCCGTCCTACGTACCAGCCAGTCCGACAGCTTGCCCCCAAGCAGGACCGTGAAGCACGGTCCTATCCATGGAATCATCGCCATATACCAGATCGATGAAAGATCGTAGCGGTAGGTGTCCTGGAGATACTTCGGCATCCAGGTCAGTAGCAAAAATGTTACATAGATCATCGAGAAATATCCGACGGCATTGAGTACCAAACTCGGATTCTGAAAAAACGTCCACCACGCCGGCGGCGCCGATCGTTCGAGTACGCGGTTGTAGGCGCTCCTTGTAATACGTTCCCTCCTTATGTATTCACTCTCTTCTTTCGTCAGAAACGTTCCATCCTCAGGTGCATCCGTGAAAAATCGAATGAACCAAAGCAGGAGTGCCAAACTGCTGACGCCGACGACTATGAACATGACGCGCCAACTACCTGTTAAGGACAGCAGGCCGACAGCGATCGGCGCGGTAATCAGCGCACCAATCGGTGTACTTACCAGACCAACGGAAAGAACAAACCCGCGCTCCCCACGCGGTGCCCAGTTAGAGATACTTTTATTGATGACCGAATACGCCGGCCCCTCAGTGAAACCGAACAGGATTCGTATAAACGCAAATCCCAGAAGGGCCGCTCCGCCGAATACGGCGACTCCGATCTCCCCCGCAAATGCCGTCGCAACCGCGAAAAGAGACCACGCTCCGCCCGCCCAAAGCCAAACGCGACGCGGGCCAAACCGATCCGCCATTGCGCCGCCGCATAACGCGCCGAGCACATACCCGTATCCGAAATACCCCAACAGCGCACCCCACTCCGCACGATTGAATCCAAATTCACTCGTGATACTCGATCCCGCGTACGCGATTGCTCCACGCTCGACGTAATTTAAGAGAGCCAGCGACATGATCAACACAAAAATGCGATAGCGTCGATGAGGAACGGTTTGCAAAGTCATACCGTGAACCAAAAATTAGTTGCATTCAGCCCGATTCTCGGCTGGTTATGCGATTGAGTGATCGGCGTCAATCACCCTGATGAACGAGTCGACCACCCCGTGTCTGAAGTCAAGACGGTCGCATTTGTCAGACTTCCGCCTGTGCATTTTCAATGCATGGATAACTCATCGCAGCCTGATGCGCTCGAAAGAAACTCGATGTCCTCCGAGTTAACGTGCATGCACAACTCGGCATTCTGTGCGAATGCTTCGGCCATCAGATGCGGTCGGTTACCGTCCTTAGCAAGAATGTAAGTTTCAATATTCCGTTTCAGTGAATTCATTCGCTTATACCTACGTGCAATTAAGCTAGATTGATGCAAAGCGATTGGCATCGAACCAATCCGTCTGACAGGGTTACGCCTCTCAGCAACCACGGTTGGTTCATGATAGATGTCGGTGAGAAAAGAGCACAGGCTCGGGAATGTGAAGCCGCCTTATCATTTTTTGATGTAATGGGAGCGCCCCGTCCACATACGCATGATTCCGTGCGACAGTGACAACAAGCACGCGCTCCAGATGGGACACGCTTTCTATACAACTTTAGAAGGAGATGCAGCCGGCAGATCGGCTTGGGGAAGTGCCATCGAAATTGCAATATGATTCGAATTAGCATATCGATGATTCCTTCTGACGTTCACGATTGAGATTCCGTCCCATAGAATTCGGTTACCTCGTCATCGACGGCAATTTATCGAATGGAGTTCATCGTGAAACATCTTCGACACATCATCATCGCCTCATCACTTGTCCTACCTCTTGTTGGCCAAGCAGCTCCCATAACACTCGCCCAAGTTCAGGCCGAACTGATCGCTGCAGAGCAGGCCGGTCAGTATCCTCAAAGCAAAACCCGCTATCCCGAAGCCCAGCCTAGTGCTGCGACTATTTACGTCGCAAATAAGGCGGCAAGAGATTCGGCGTATGGCCAGCCAATGCCAGGCGGCTCTGATTCCGGTAGTCATGTAGCAAGCAGCGGAATCATCAACGGTGGAAATCCGCTCCTTAACAAGCTTCACAAAGGTCACTAAGCTGACCTCACGTGCGGTCGTGGAAATATTGCCGTACTTGTCAACGCGACCGAATCGTCGCGTTTTACCAAAGCAGCGTGCGAGCGCGGCGCGTGACTTCTTGCCCATCGCACCGTCTTCCGGCGATAAGCGCCGGATTGGCGATTTGGTTAACTAATTCTAAAAAGCCGCCACTCCTCAATTTTCAGCAATTCAACATTAGGTAGGAAACACATCATGAATTCTTTGGCTAACGTCTTAGGTAAGTCGGGCCTCTTGAAGGAGGATCTCGACTATCACATCGGTCGGACATCAATGGTTATCATTTTCCTATTTTTCGGATATCAGAAGTGGTTTGAATACGAGGCTCAGGTTCTGATTCCTTACATCAGTCACGGACCATTTATTTTCTGGTTGTATCCGGCGTTTGGAGTTCGAGGTGCGAGCTGGTTTCTCGGCGTTTCCGAGTGGATATTCGGCGCACTTCTGTTCCTTGGCTTCTGGAACAAGAAATTGGGGCTTCTTGGCGCCGCAGGCTCATTCGGTACATTTCTCATGACGGTTACTATCATCCCCTTCATGCCGGGAGGCTGGGCTGCGTCGGCCGGTGGCTTTCCAGCCATGGCGGGCAACGTACCCTTCCTGATGAAGGATCTCGTTCTTCTTGCCGCATCCTTCTATTTGCTGAAGCAGGACGTGGTGAGAGTTTCGCTATCCTCTAAATAAAGGGTCGACGGGTACACATCAGGCAATGCGAAAACTGGTAGCACCTGAGGAAATGACGCAGGATCTTTGGCCAGTTCTCGCAACAGCAACATTCGAACGCAGTGGCCAGTTCTCATGATGGTCGCAAGCAAGATCATCGGACAATGGAGCGCGATCGAATATGTCGGGGACACGCCCTTTGTCAAGTAGAGTTGAAAAGATCAGGACGATAACCACAGGCCTCTGCAAGCCACTCGCGAGACGCATCGACCGCACGCGTCAGGCCGGTAAGGTCGACATCAGCAAGCTGACCACCGCGCTTGCGAATTGCACCAGCCACCATCACCGTATCAACGTCAGAGCGCCCGACAGCCTGCACGACAGTACCGATTGCATGATTGACCGGAAGAATCGCGACGCTACCTTCACTGGCGCGCCTGAAAATCGTCCTGAGCTGTTTTCGTGGTTGATGTTCCTTGCGAGTGGTCTGGGCCCATTCTCTGGCCAAGCCGTGCACTTTCAGTATGCAGCACCTGAGGGGCTCGATTACGCGGTGAACCGCTATCGACGCGAGGTCGAACAGCATTACCGGGTCCTAGATCGTCATTTGGTTGGTCGCGAGTATCTCGTTGGGACCGAATACACAATTGCGGTCATCTCGGCGTGGGGTTGGATCGACCGGGCTGCCAGGGTACTCAAGGGCGCGGAGGTTCCGCTTGCTGCCTTCCCAGCCCTTGAAGAATGATACGAGCGCATCGAGTCCCGACCTGCCGTCGCTCGCGCCCGCGCGGTCGGTCAGGACCATGCTTTCAAGAAAGTGAACGATGAAGAGACCAGACGCGCGCTCTTCCCGTCGAACTACCCCGAAACTCAGCTTTGAAAGCTGTGATCTGACCACGTTCTCCGCGCGCAGATTGTCGCGTACCGATCGCCCCCCAAAAAAGGATATATCCTACGGATCAAAAGTAAGCTGAGAGAGGGCTGGTTGCGGCAGAATGCGGCAACCAGCCCTGCAAGAGAACTTGAACCGATGAGCCAGACCCAACTTTTTGAAGCCGCCTTGGGAATCAAGGCCCCGTGGTACGTGCAAGGCATCGATTTCGATGCTGCGCGGCGTGAACTGACCATTGCCGTGGACTTTGTCGCGGGTACGCGCTTTCCCTATCCCGGCGTCGCGGGCGAGCATCCGGCTCACGACACCCAGATCAAGCGGCTGCGCCACCTCAACTTCTTCCAGCACGTGCGACCTGCAAGTCGCTTGAGTTTCTGTTTCACGGAGGCAGCAAGCCGATGAAACCGGCTGTTCCATCAGCCGTTCCCTACCCAGACATGCTGCGCCGGCAACAGCTTGGTGTGAAGCTCTGGGGACAATGTAACCGCCGATCTCCGGTACGCCAACCCGCGAGGGACAGCGGAATCTGCCAGCACAAGGGCGGAGAGGGGCTAGGGACGAACCAGTACGACCAACACATGTGAACTTCTGGAAAGCGCCGTTAAGAAAAGAACAAGCCAAATGTGCTGAGAGGCTTGGACCAAAATGGTACGCGGCAAGGAACGGCCTTTGTGTTGTAGGCCTTCATGGACAGAAGCCGTCGGCGCACAGGAAGGGTCGGCCTCGCTCTGAAATTCAAGCGGAACAGGGTAAGCCCGCGCTGCCGATAATGGCAGGCAAACCGTAAGGGATGCTGTTGGTGCTGCGGGTAAAGGAACGCGGATGAAGCGAACGCCTGTCTGTAATGGGCAGGATACGGACTGAGACATTGTCCGACGCGAAAGCGGGCAGACTTCCGCCTGGTCTCTCCTCACAAGAGAGTTTGCAGAACCATCTAAACGGAGGGAGAGCAAATGGATGCTGCAGCGCGGGCGTGTGCCCCCCCCCGACGTGACATGGACCGGCATCAATTGGGCTGAGGTTCAACGTCAGGTAAGCAGGCTGCAAATACGTATTGTGAAGGCCATACAGAGCGGCAGACACAACAAGGCGAAAGCCCTACAGTGGCTGCTGACTCACTCGTTCAGCGGCAAAGCATTGGCCGTCAGACGAGTCACTGAAAATAACGGCAAGAATACCGCCGGTGTCGACAATGTAACGTGGAAAACACCGGCGGCAAAGACCAACGCGATCGCGTCGCTGAAGAGGCGGGGTTACTCGCCGCTTCCGCTTCGGAGAGTTCTTATCCCGAAGAAAAATGGCAAGACGAGGCCGCTCGGCATACCCGCGATGAAATGCCGCGCCATGCAAGCGTTATATTTGCTGGCGTTGGAACCAATTGCGGAAACCACCGCCGATCCGAATTCGTATGGATTCAGGCCGGAGCGCTCTACTGCAGACGCCGGAGGACAATGCTTCACCTCTCTGGCAAAAAAGGCGAGTGCGGAATGGGTGCTGGAGGCCGACATCAAAGGCTGTTTCGACACGATTTCCCACGACTGGATGCTCGCCAACATCCCCACGGACAAGGCGATCCTCAAGAAGTGGCTCAAAGCGGGATACGTGTATCAAAACGAACTCTTCCCCACCAACGCCGGAACCCCGCAAGGGGGCATTATTTCACCGGTGGCGGCCAACATGACATTGGATGGTCTCGAAGCGATGCTCGCGGAGAAGTTCCCAAGACCGAAGCGGACCGAAAAAGGCCTGAAAATAAACATGGTGCGTTATGCGGACGACTTCATCATCACTGGCTGCTCCAGGGAGTTGCTGGAACTGGAGGTGAAGCCTGCCGTAGCTGAATTCCTGGCGGAACGCGGGCTAGTCCTATCGCCGGAAAAAACACGAATAACGCATATTGAGGTTGGGTTTGACTTCCTCGGCTGGAACATTCGCAAGTACAACGGAAAACTGTTGATGAAACCGTCGAAAGCGAGCGTCAAAGCGCATCTTGACAGAATCCGGGAGGTCATCGAGGCTAACAAGACGTCCACACAGGTCAGCTTGATAAAGCTGCTCAATCCGATTCTGCGCGGATGGGCGAATTATCACTGCCACGTGGTCGCCAAGAAGGCTTTCGCTCGCGTTGATCACGAGGTCTGGTCAATGCTATGGCAATGGGCGGTAAGAAGACACCCGAACAAAGGTGCTCGCTGGGTTAAGGAACGGTACTTCAAGACCCAAGGTAACCGGAACTGGGTATTTGCTGCCACAGAAGAACAAGAGGATGGAACGAAAAGGGAACGTGTCCTGCTGAAAGAGGCCGATACGCCAATACAGCGGCATGTCAAGATCTCAGCCGCCGCCAATCCGCACAACCCGCAATGGGCACAGTACTTCGAAACCCGATGGGGCCAGAAAATGCTGAACTCGGGGCGGGGACGCGCGAAGCTATATCGGGTCTGGCTGCGGCAAGATCGCTTGTGTCCGGACTGTCAGAAGCCCATCACAAAACATACGCCGTGGGGTGTTCGCCACATGGTTAAACGGGCGGGTGGTGGGACGGATGCCGTAAGCAACCTTCAAATGCACCATCTCATCTGCCATAGAAATCAGCGGCAAGCCGAAAATGAAGTGGTGTAGCCGGGTGTCGAAAGATGCCTTTGAGCGGCTTGAGCCGTGTGCGCTGAAAGGCGCCCGCACGGTTCTTAGGGGGCTGGGCGCGGGTAACCGCGTCCGGCTACCCGACGAGTGCTATCTGGAGGTCCGGGTGCCGCGGGTACGTCTGCCAGACGGCTCGGTGCGCCTGGTCGAACCCGACTGGATGGGCAAGCTGGACGGCTTCACGCTGCTGTTTGAAGCGCTCGTGCTGGCGCTGTGCCGGGAGATGACATTTGCCGCGGTGGCACGCGTGCTGAACCTGTCGTGGCATCGGGTGAAGGCCATCTGTGACCGTTACGTGGACCTGGCCGTGGCCGCGACTGACCTGTCCCAGCTCAGCGCAGTCGCCATTGATGAAACCTCATGCCGACGCGGCCACGACTATGTTTCGCTGGTGGCCGACATGGACAAGCGACGCGTGGTCTTCGTCACACCGGGCAAGGATGCCGGGGTGGTCGAACGCTTTGCCCGGCACCTGGAAGAACACAACGCAGCGCCCGGGCAGATCGAATCGGTGAGCATCGACATGTCGGCTGCCTTCATCAAGGGCGTAGACGAACACCTGCCCGATGCGCGTGTGACCTTCGACAAGTTTCATGTCGTGGCGCATGCGTCCAAAGCGCTTGATGGCGTGCGCCGCGCGCAGCAGAAAACCGATCCCTCGCTGAAGGGCATGCGCTGGTCGCTGCTCAAGGATGCTGAGAAGCTCGATCTCGCACAACTGACCGATCTCGAGGCGCTGATCAGCCAGTACACCAGCAACCGCACGGCCCGTGCCTGGATGTACCGCGAGCAACTGCGCGAGATACTCGATCGCAAACAGATCCACGTCGTCTCCAGGATGTTGCGCCGGTGGTGCGGCAACGTTATGCGCTCCAAGGTCGAGCCTATGAAGGACGTCGCACGCATGATCCGTCGTCATTTCGACGGCATCATCGCGTGGGCCCAGACGCGCCAGACCAACGGATTCATTGAAGCCATCAACGGCCTGTTTCAGGCCGCCAAGCGCAAGGCGCGGGGATACGCCAGCTTCAAAACCATGCGTACCGTGCTCTTCCTCATCGCAGGCAAGCTCGACTTCTCAGCACTCAATCCGCATGCCTCGTGAGCCGCATTAGCCACTGCGCTTTTAAAAGAGCCACAAATCACCTACGCGTCGCCGCCAGCAGCGTTTCGATCGTCTACCCAAGGCGCACGCAGCAGACAGCACGAGTCCGCAGCTTTATCGATTTTTCCCTGAACTACTTTCGCACTCCAGCCCACTCATTTCCGGTACGTACCGCAGCGTAGCCGTGGAACCACGCCAGAGACAATCAGGTACAGGTGTCAAGCAGAATAGTCCGCAATGCTGAATCATGGGCGGCGGCCGACGCATCGTAAAACATGAAAGTCAGTGCCGTGTACATGGCAGATCATGCTGTGTAGTCTCGTTCGGCGGCATCCAATTCCGGGCGATCCGTAGGGAGATTTCGATTGGTGATAACGCATTAGGGTCGACTGCGGGAAGCAACGAACGGTCACTTCCTGAACCATTGTCAGCCATGCCGTTTTTCTAACCGTTCGGTCGTGAGTCGCGACTGACGTGCCGAGCACATGCAGTTCAATGTCAGCCAATCAGCACCGAACGCACCAACGAAGGTACTCGGCTGTACAGGGAATGCGGCTTATCTTCCGCTCCGACGGTCCCCGAGCGCGACATTGAATCGATAATATGATGTCTCGATGGCCGCGCCATCGAGTCCTTCGCTGATAAAAACGAGTCTCGACATTCGCGACCCATCAGGCCATTTTTCGAGGTGGAGCACCGGATGAACCAGATGCTGTATCGCATGGACCACGGCCGGGCGATCTGCTCCTTTGATTGAAAGCAGCCCTTTCATTCGCAAGATCTTGTCACCGTGACGATTGAGCAACAATGTAAGCCATAGCGTGAAGACTTGCCAGTCGAGGGGATCATTGATACACATGCTGCTTGACACGATACTGGACGGTCCCACGACGGACCGGTGTGTTGGCAGTTCGCCACCTCCCGCTTCACGTAGGCGCACAGGTCGCGCTGCGCTCGCTCCAATCCTACCGATCGACTGTACCGAGTTGGACGCAAAGCGTGCGGGCGCGAACAGCAATTCGCGCAACGCGTCCGGCGACGAATTACGTACGTCAATCGTGGCGAGGGGATTCAATATCTGCAATGAAGTTTTCAGTGAGTCGACATGCCGCGCGCCGGTCATGTCGCCCTTGCTAATCACGATCCGATCCGCCGCGCTGACCTGCGCGAGCCACTCCGGGTAGCGCGTTTTCTGTTCGTCGGCGTTAACCGCATCGACGACGGCGATGACCGTGCTCAACACGAAGTGGCTGCGAACTATGGCGTCAGCAAGCAGTGTCGCGACGATTGGCGCAGGCGTTGCAAGTCCGGTCGTTTCTATCACGACGCGTGAGAACGGTGGCAGATCACCGCGCGCGCGCCTGGAGAAGAGCAATGTCAACGCATCTTTCAATTCGCCGCGAATAGAACAACACACGCAGCCGTTTTCCAACAACACCGTTTGGGATTCGAGTTCTCCCATCAGCAGATGATCAAGTCCGACTTCGCCGAATTCGTTGACCAATACAGCAGTGTCGCGAGCAGCCTCGCCCGTCAGTACGTCGACTAGCAGCGTGGACTTGCCACTTCCGAGAAATCCCGTAACTAGTGTGACAGGAATCACATCGTAAGCGAGACTCATGCTTGATCCACCATTTTGAACATCGTCAACGGGTCGAGCGTACTCCCGAGCATGCGTTCCGCGATCTTCCATACCTGCCCAAAATCACTCACTATTTCACTCGCACCGGTAGGTGACGACAGCACGAAAGACTGCCCGTGAAAATCGTCGAGGCGAAGACGCAGTGGAACCAGGATTCGATTCGCGAGAGCAGCCTGCAAAAGCCGCTGGCGACGCGAATTCGGACCACCCGTCGTACCGTTTCCCGCTCCACTGCCCGACACGGTTGCGTTTGACCAGTGACTCCCACCACCTAGCAGCCCACACATTCCGCACATAATGAATCTCCTTCGATAGCGCCGCTGCAATGTCCCCACAACGCAAAACGGCACCAGAAATCCGGCCCGACCGTCTGACTGACACGGCACGTTGCAACTACGATCCGTGGCGGAGTGCCACCGCTGCTGGAACACCCGCTCCCGACGGCCGAAGGACGGCGACGCAGCCTTGACGGTATCTCGGCTTCTTGCGATCGCAATCTAGAACTTCTCCAACCAGGGGCGAACGTCGATCTCGTGCGTCCACCCACTGCGCGGTTGCCGATGCAACTGCAGATATGTCTCGGCGATCGCATCCGGCGATAGCAACGAGTCTTCGCCGCGCTCTTCGATAAGGTGTCGATAGCGTTCAGATTCGATCTGCCCGTCGATAACTACGAATGCAACGTGGACGCCTAGAGGCCCCAATTCGCGGGCCATACTCTGCGCAAGTGCCCGCAAGCCGAATTTCGGCACCGCGAGGTTGGCGAATCCGGCGCTACCGCGCAGCGCCGCAGTCGCGCCGGAAAACAGGATCGTCCCATTTCCTCGCGCGACCATCCGCCGTGCGGCCGCCTGCGCAACGAGCAACCCCGCCAAACAACCAACTCGCCAGCATCGCTCGAAATCGGCAGGATCAATGTCGAGGACGTTGGCCCGCTCGAAAGCACCGGCATTGAACACGACAAGGTCAGGCTCGCCCAGATCGCGGTCAACACTAGCGAAAATGCGAGCGACGTCTTCGGCCCGCGATACATCGGCCGCATACGGCCGGATGCTATGCGATGGATCAGAGGCGATTGTCGTACGCAACCTCGCCTCGTCTCGCGCGACGGCCGCCACCTGCATGCCATCAGCCGAAAATCGTTTTGCCAAGGCCCAGCCCAAGCCGGGTCCGACGCCGACCACGACCGCCGTCTCATGTGTACTCATACGATAACTCCCTCGTTGATGTTCCCGATCCACTTGATGTGCCAAGGATAAGGACCGGCAAACGACTGGTATGACCATTCAAAAGGACCTCGGCCAACCACCCCCACCGCGGGGCTACGAACAGCAGCCCCAAAGTTCGGCCGCTGAATCGCGCGTCATTCTTTGACGGGCGGTCCAGCGAAAATCGTTGCGCCTTCGACCATGCCTTACGTGAGGCATACATCTTCCGTTGTGGAGGGAGGGATGGGGCACCTGGGACGACTTTAGGATCCTTGCGTTACCCTTCTCCTCAGCATAGTCACCGGATCGTAGGCGTCACGAAGAGCAATTGGCAACCGTCAGAATGTGAAGCCGCTTTAACACTTTGGGATACAATCATGCTCCTTCCAGACGTCCGAACCTTCCTGGCTGTTGCGTCAGCAGGCAGTCTGTCCGCCGCCGCGCGTCAACTCGACGTCGTTCCGATGCAGATCTCGCGGCGGATCGCTGGGTTGGAAGAGAATCTCGGAGTTCGTCTCTTTCATCGGACTACTCGATCTCTTACCTTGACCGCAGAAGGCGAAGCGTTTGTTCCCTATGCCCGAGCGATGGCAGATGCAGAAGCCAGTGCGCGAGCGGAACTGAGCCCATTGCCGGGGACCGTGTCCGGCGTATTGCGGATGACAGCCCCTAGCGGGTTCGGACAATCCGTCGTGTTGCCGGTGCTATCGAGGGTATTGGCCAAAAACCCCGATCTTCGTATCGATCTTGATCTATCAGACCGCATCGTTGATATCGTGAGCCAAGGTCTAGATCTGGCAGTGCGAATCGCGCCGCCAGAGGATTCAGGTCTCGCGATCAAGGAAATCGCGCCCAACCCGCGGCTGATATGCGCCTCGCGCGATTATCTGGAAGCACATGGCTGCCCCCTGACGGTGTCCGATCTTGACGACCATGCCTGCATCAGGGTCCGCGCAGTGAAGCGATGGCCCCTCATTGTCGATGGTGAGCTAATACGCAAACGCGTAGAAGCCTATGTCACCACGAGCGTCGAGGCGGCTCGTACGGCCGCGATGCAGGGCTTGGGAATTGTCATGTTGACGTACTGGGACGTGTTCAGGCAATTAGCCGACAAATCGCTTGTCCAGATTCAACTACAAGATGCTTCGATGGAAAAGTTGTCGATCTGGGCAGTCTTCCCGAGCCGATGCTATGTGCCTACCCGTGTGAGCGTGTTCCTGGCTGCACTCAGCAATGAGATCGCAGATCTAGCTAGTGTGCATCGCCAGTAATGGTCGAAGCTGTCTCGCGCGCTATTCAAATCCCTCGCGATTCAGGATCGACACACGAGATGCTTTGCTGGCGGCACATTGCGGCTCCCATGCGTCTACACAAACGCGTGAATCAAATCTTCTCCAGCCTCGTCGCTCAGATCTCGGCTCGAACTCAAAGTGTATGTGTCCGCGTCAGTTCCGCCAATTCACTCTGCAGTGCACCCAGAAAGATATTGACACGATTAGGGACATATCGTCGGCTCGGTATGACGGCCCAGATCGACAGCTTTTCCATCGAAGCATCCTGCAAGTGAATCTGCACAAGCGAGCCATCGGTCAACTGCCTGAACACGTCCCAATATGTCAGCATGGTTAGTCCTAAACCTTGCAAGGCAGCTGTCCGTGCGGCTTCGACACTCGTCGTAGTGAGGCGTGCTTCAATGCGTCTGCGTATCAGTTCCCCATCGACGACAAACGGCCATCGCTTTACCGCGAACAATCCAATACAGGAATGACCGTCCAACTCGGACATCGTCGCGGGCTGCCCATGCTTTTCCAGATAGCCGGGCGAGGCGCAAATCAGGCGTGGGTTAGGCCCGAGCTTTTTTGCCACAAGTTCCGAATCCTCCATCGGCGCAATTCGCAATGCCAAGTCCAGTCCTTGGCCAACGATATCGACCTGGCGGTCTGACAGATCCAAATCGACGCGCAAACTGGGATTCGCAGCCAGAAGTCCCGGAAGCATCGGTAGAACCACCGATTGTCCGAAGCCGCTTGGAGCCGTCATCCGCAACACGCCTGACGCAGTCTTAGGCAGCGGACTCAGTTCGGCTCGCGCACCAGCTTCGGCTTCCGAGATCGCTGTGGCATATGCAACGAAAGCTTCGCCCTCAGCGGTCAACGTAAGAGATCGTGTGGTTCGGTGAAAGAGGCGGACGCCAAGGTCTTCTTCTAGGCTCGCTATACGCCGTGATACCTGCATCGGAACCACGTCTAACTGGCGCGCCGCAGCCGAGAGACTACCCGCAGACGCAACCGCCAGAAATGTTCGAATGTCCGGGAGAAGCATGGTTTATATCCAAAAGTGTTACGGCGGCTTCACGCTCCGACGTCTGTTCGACGCCCGTCGCTACGCCTAACATGCAGTTATCCTTCTTTCCAAGACGAGCGGCAAAATGACTGATAGCACCTCCCTGATCCTCTCCCCGTACGACCGTAAAGGCATCACGCTGCGCAACCGCGTCGCGGTCGCTCCCATGACGCGTATTACCGCGACGGAGGATGGGCACCCCACGCAAACGATGTTCGACTACTACGCGCGATTCGCCAAGGGCGGTTTCGGCCTGGTGACGACCGAGGGGATTTACACCGACAAGGCATTTTCGCAAGGATACCCGTTTCAGCCTGGTTTAGCCGATGACGCACAGGCGCAGGGTTGGACGCAATTTAATCAGCTAATGCGAGCCCACGATGCACATGTGTTCGCACAACTCATGCACGCCGGCGCGTTGAGCCAGGGCAACATTTACCGCGCGCACACGGTCGCGCCGTCGGCTATCCGCCCGAAAGGCAAGCAGATGGAATTCTACTTTGGCGAAGGCCCCTACGCCGAACCGAAGGAGATCACCGATGCTGAAATCGAAGAGGCCGTGCAGGGTTTCGTAGACGCAGCGCACCGCGCGGTGAACATCGCCGGCTTTAGCGGCGTGGAAATCCACGGTGCCAATGGTTATCTTCTGGATCAGTTCCTGACAGCTGAGACCAATCAGCGAACCGATCGTTGGGGTGGCGACACGAAAGCGCGCGTTCAGTTGCTCGCCCATGTCGTGCAAGAGGTCAAGCGCAAGATCGGGAGTGCGGCGCCAGTTGGAATTCGGATCTCGCAAGGCAAGGTCAACGACTTTACGTCAAAGTGGCAAGGCGGTGAAGCTGACGCTGAAGCGACCTTCGGGACGCTCGCTGATGCCGGTGTGGATTTCATCCACGTTACGGAGTTCGAAGCCTGGCAGCCTGCTTTCGACGGCACGCAGGATAGCCTCGTTTCGCTGGCGCGTCGCTACGCACCGAACGCAACAATCATCGCGAATGGCAGCTTGCACACGGCGGAGCGCATGGCTACGATGTTGTCGGCCGGCGCAGACCTGGTGACCGTGGGACGTGGAGCGCTCGCCAATCCGGATCTGCCCAAGGTGCTCGAGAGCAAGCGCGAGCCGAAAACGTTCGATGGCTCGATCCTTCAACCGATTGCCAGCATCAAAGAGCACGAACTTACGATGCCGAACGCGTGACGCAGACGACCCTTTGCGGAAATACCGCCGACGCGCGTCATCGCGGCGGGCCGTAGATGCGTTGATATGAGGACCTTACCCGCCCCCCCTGGAGATCATGCGCGGCGCTGACACGTTTACCGAGAGTTTGTTTTCTTTTCGCAAGCTGGACGACTTCGTTCCGGCCTCGCATCCGCTGCGTGCGATTCGCGTCATGGCGAACAAAGCGCTCGCGAAGATGGATCGACTGTTTGCCGGGATGTACGAAGCCGACATAAAGGGCGGGCGGCCGAGCATCGCGCCGGAGAAATTGCTGCGAGCCGTGCTCATTCAGGTGCTTTACAGCATCCGCTCGGAACGCCAGCTGATGGAGCAGGTGCAATACAACCTCTTGTTTCGCTGGTTCATCGGCCTGGCAATGGATGATGTGGTGTGGGTGCCCACGGTCTTCACGAAGAACCGCGAGCGGTTAATCAAGCACGACGCAGTGATCGAATTCTTCAACGAGGTGGTGAACATCGCTGAGAAGAATGACCTGCTCTCGGGCGAGCACTTCAGCGTGGACGGCACGCTGATCCAGGCGTGGGCGGGGCACAAAAGCTTCGTGCGCAAGGAGGGCGACGATCAGGACAACGACGGTGGCAGTGCGGGTGACTTCAAGGGTAGCAAGCGCAGCAACGAGACGCACCAGTCGAAGACCGATTCCGATGCGCGTCTTTATCGCAAAGGCAAGACGGCCAGCGAATTGCGGTACATGGGCCATACGCTGACCGATAATCGGCACGGCCTGGTAGTCAACGCGCGCGTGACCAGTGCTGACGGGCACGCTGAACGCGAGGCGGCCAAGATCATGATCAACGATGCAAGGCAAGTGGCAGAAGCCCCCGACGTGGAAATCACGCTGGGTGCGGACAAGGGTTACGACGCACAGGAATTTATCGAGGCCTGCCAGGCGATGAAGGTTACACCGCACGTTGCACAAAACACTTCGGGCCGGCGTTCAGCGGTGTCCGATACGATTGCCTCAAGCGTGGGCTACGCCATTTCGCAGTAAAAACGCAAGTTGATCGAACAAGGTTTCGGATGGGCCAAGACCGTGGGACGCATGCGCCAGGTCATGGTGCGTGGCTTGAAGAAGGTGGACCAGATGTTCGTGTTGAACATGGCGGCCTACAACCTCGTGCGCATGCGTTCACTGGGACAAATCCGCCCGTAGTGGCGGAAATGGCAGCAACGAGCCCAGAAATTGGCCTCAGGTCATCGAAAATGATGTTGAATCCGCGCTGAAATTTCGCAATGCAAAAAAACTTGCAACAGAAGCTGCGTAAGCGGAGGGGTGCTGCTTCCACCGATGGGTACTTCAGCAACCTGCTAAACTAAGCGCCCGCTCTTCTATCGAAAGGAAGAACGTTCATCGAAACAAGGCACGCCACTCGAGCGTCCTCTTGTCATCTCGCAGGGGAGGAAACCATGGACTTTCTCGGATGGTCAGTCTCTCGCACCACGTCGCCTCAGTGCATCAAATCCATGATTTCAATCGCCCGTCTACCCTGGTCTTCGCCCGAACAGTCGCGATGGACGAGCACAGTCGACCATGATGATACGAATGAGCATCTTTATGGCACCTTCCGATCTGTCGCATATCACGCGCCGACTGCAAACTAGGGGCTCTTAACCATTACTGAAGGAATCAATCATGAGCCGCATTAATGTTCCCGCAATCTCGACAGCCACTGGCGCAACTGCAGATGTCTACGCCGACGTTAAGAAAATTGCCGGCGGCGGTGTTCCAAATCTCTTTGCAGCCGTGGGTTACGTCGCGCCGGCCACCTTGGCGGCCGTGCTGAATGCAGAAGGTGCCTTGGGAAGCGGCACGCTCAGCAAGCAGGATATTGAAACGATCAAGCTTTTGGTAAGTGAACATACGGGTTGCGACTATTGCGTAGCCGCACACGTGATGATCGGGAAGATGATGGGCTTGTCACCCGACGTACTCCAGAAGATTCGCGCTGGGCTGGCGACTGGCGACGCGAAACGAGACGCGCTTGTTCATTTCGTGCTGACTCTGCAAAAGACGAACGGGACCATCAGCGAAGCAGAATTTGGCGCGATTCGCGCGGCCGGTTACACGGACGCGCAATTGGCCGAGATCTCACTCGCCATCGCTCTGACGATCTTCACCAACACGTTCAACCGTATCAACGATACGGACATCGACATGCCACCGGTGAAGTAAAACCGAAAGACCTGTCCCGAGGGCGCGGCTTCGCGCCTGCTATTTGGATGGTTTCGCGTTTACCACGCAACAACTCTCTTCAATCGATATTGCCTTTACGGTCGTCGCAACAGGCGTGGGCCGCCACATGAAACTGCGAACGGCGATGATTCATTCTCCGAGCCATCCAACCCGTCAAATCCCGTAACACTTCATTCTCGAGAGGCAAACCGTGGACCTTCAATTCTCAGTTGCAGAGCGTAGAAATGAAAGCAGCAGGCACTTAGCCTTGCTCCGCTGGTCAATGGTCGCGATTTTTGTCTGGTTCGGCATACAAAAATTCACGCCGTACGCTGCAGATGCCATTGCTCCACTGATATCAAATAGTCCCTTTATGTCATGGTTGACAGTATTCGGAAAAATCGGCGAGGCAAGAATTATTGGAACGATCGAACTCACTACAGCGGCGTTATTAGTCGTTGGATCAGTTAGCGGAGTGGCTTCGGCGGTCAGCGCGGCATTGGCGAGCGGCACATTCATTTTGACCGTTTCGTTTGCTTTTACGACGCCTGGCATTACGTTATTCAGCCCGTCCGGGTTTCCTATCGTGTCGACTCTCGTAGAGCAATTTCTGCTCAAGGATGTGGCGTTACTCGCGTCCTGCCTGACTCTGCTGATCACTTCATTTCGCCGTATCGACAGGAGGACCTCTGCATTCGAGGTTTAGAACAAGTAGATACTCGGCGCGTTTTATGACAGTCAACGAATGCGTGTAGTCGTCCCCGCATCACGCGGACGATCATCAGGCCGTATTCCGGGCTAGTCCATTGCGTCATTGAAAAAGCACCTGATTGGGTATTCAATGAAACGCATGGAAAAGATGAACTTGAGCGCGAACAATTGCGGTCGGCAGCTCGCAGCCAAACGGTGCGCGCAGCGGACGCGCGGCGTGCCCGGCTGATCTTGATGCTTGACGACGGCGAATCACGTGAGGCGATCATGCAGCGGCTGCGATGCGACTCGCGCTTCATTTCGAGGTGGTCGTGTCGTTTTTGGCCGAGCGACTGGCGGGTCTGTATGCACGCCATCCTGGACGAGCTCCCGTGCATCCGCCTGAAAAGCTCGAGGCGCGCGTTCTGAACCTTACGCTTAGAGCGTGTTAGGTACTTTATGTTGGACCTCGTATCCTGGCGGTATGAAAAGAGCAAACCGCAAAGGCTACCCGACTGATGTATCCGACGAAGAGTGGAGCTTCGCGGCACCCTATCTGACGCTGATGGACGTCGGCGCGCCACAGCGCAAATATGAGCTGCGCGACATGTTCAATGCGTTACGCTGGATTGCGCGGGCCGGCGCGCCCTGGCGGATGCTGCCCAATGACTTTCCGCCGTGGGAACTGGTGTACCAGCAGACCCAACGCTGGTTACAGGCGGGCTGCTTTGAGAACATGGTTTGCGACCCGCGCTCGGTAATACGCGTGGCGCAAGGGCGGCAAGGACAACCCACCGCCGTTATCCTGGATGGCCGTACGTTGCAGTCAACCTGCGAGAGCGGACCGCGCGCGGGCTACGATGGTTATAAGCGCAAACGCGGCAGCAAGGTCCACATCGCGGTGGATACCCTGGGGCAGTTGCTGGCGGTGCACGTGACACCGGCCAATGAACAGGAGCGCGCACAGGTGGCAGAGCTTGCGCGTCAGGTTCAGGAAATCACGGGACACACCGTCAAGGTGGCATTTGCGGATCAGGGATACACGGGTGAAGAAGCTGCACAGGCCGCGCGCGATGAAGGCGTTGAATTGCAGGTGATCAAGCTGCAGGAAGCAAAAAAGGGCTTTGTACTGCTTCCCCGGCGATGGGTGGTCGAGCGCAGCTTTGGCTGGCTCAACCGATTCCGCCGCCTCGCGCGAGACTATGAACGGCTACCCGAAACCCTTGCCGGCCTTCATTTCGTTGTCTTCGCGATGCTTATGCTCGTTCACGCGGTACCGGTACTCAGAAGTTCCTAACACGCTCTAAGCGCCGGCCCCCGGACGGCTCGACACATTGGAGCAGCTATAAGCTTGCTGCGGCTCTGGGTGAGGTTGGCGCCTCGACGGTACAGCGTATCTGGCGCAAGCACGGCGTGCGCCCTCATCGGCTCGATACGCACATGGTCTCAAACGACCCAGACTTCGAGACCAAGGCTGCAGACGTGATAGGGCTGTATCTGAACCCACCTGCACATGCGGTGGTGTTCTGCGTGGACGAGAAGACGGCCATTCAGGCGCTCGATCGTAAGGATCGGATGTTACCGCTGTCGCCAGGCCGCGCCGAGAGCCATGGCTTCGAGTACAAGCGTAACGGCACGCTTAGCCTGTTCGCTGCGCTCAATACCGCAACCGGGGAAGTCATCGGCAAGACGGCGGCACGCCATACCAGCGAGCAGTTCGTGACCTTCCTCACCGACGTTATCGCCCGCCAGCGGCCCAAACAGGAAATTCATGTGATCTGCGACAACGTCAGCAGCCACAAGACCCCGCGCGTGCATGAGTTCTTGCAGCAACACCGGAACGTGCGGTTGCATTACACGCCGACCTATACCTCCTGGCTGAATCAGGTGGAAAACTGGTTCTCGCGCATCCAGCGTGATGTGATTGCGCGAGGCATCTTCACCACGGTGAAGGACCTGGACCGCAAGCTGATGCGCTATATCCGCGAGCACAACAAAAATCCCAAGCCGATTAGATGGAAGTACGACGATCCCTCGCGCCGAATTCGGCCGGTGCCATTTCAATGACGCAGTCGACTAGCCCGTCGTCTGCGACGGTTACGACGCTGATAACCTACACCTTTTGCAGCCTTGCATGTCAATGTCACTCAGGTCAGGGTGTCTGTTGACCGGTCAGTGCCGGGTCGACCTTCTATCTCCGGCCTGGCAGGCCGGTCACCTCATGCCGCATGCGCGAAGCGCTGGCGCCACCCTGTTACCGACGCGCCCCGTCTAGGTACACGGTCACCCGCAATGGGTAACCCGAGCGTGTTTCGGGCGCGTTGACCTTTACATGCTGTCGCTGCATCTCATATGTTTCAGGCCCTCGCGGTCTTAGCCCTCAGCCGACTTGAGTATCGCACCCTCGGGGATCTCGCCGTGCTCGAGAAAGCGCCACAGTGCGATCGCGAGACGCCGTGCGAGCGCCACGATACCTATGCGCCGCAGCCGCTTGCCGGCACCGGCAAAGCGCTCGTTGAACCAAGTGGCTAAGCTGGCTGCCGGGCTGCAGGCGCAGCCAGCTCCAGGCGAGTTCAACCATCAGCCAGCGGATCGTTTGTTGCCCGCCTTGCTGATACCCTGTTCAACCTCGCTGGTGCCACTGGCGTACGGCGTGGGCGTCAGGCCCAGGCGACCGGCCAGTTCCCGGCGGTTGTGAAACTGTCGCCAGCCGAACAGTTCCCTGACCAGGGTCCACGCGCTACCTGCACCGATGCCCGCGAGCTGGGCCAGCAACGCCATACCGGGGTGCGCGCCGCTGCGCACCTCCCGGTTCTGTTGCACTTCGAGCGTGCGGATCTGCTGGCGCACGAGCGCGAGCCGCTCACATTCGCGCTCGATCTCGGCGCGCAGGCCGGGCGCCAGCAGCTCGCGCTGCCGAGCCCACCAGCGCGTCCAGATGCGGCCGCCGACATAGCTGACGGGCAGGTTGTGCAGCACCAGCAGGGAGCGGATCCGGTTCGTGTGCGCAGTACGCTCCTGCCGCAGGCGTTCGAGCTCGCGGTGCAGGCGCCGGTCGTCTTCCTGCTTGGGAGTAGGGATGCGCGCGACCGCCCACACCCGGCGTTCACCGCCGTAATAGCGCATCAGCATCGACAGCAGCTTGTCGCTGTCAAGCCGGTCCGTCTTCGCGCGACGGGCACGCCGGTTCACCTCGATACTGGCCGAATCCACCATGAGATTGACGATGCCCTGTTCCGTCAGCCAGCGGTGCAGCCAGAAGCCGTCGCGACCCGCCTCATAGCAGCTGTAGATCGGCGCGTCGGCACCGCGATGGCAGCGCACCCTGGCGTTCGCGATGCTGGTGAGAACCGCCGTGGTGTCACCCGCGGTAACCGTGCAGTGGCTGGGCGCACGCTGGCCATCACCCAGCGAGAGCTTCCAGTTCTTCTCACCCAGTTCAAAGGCCATGTACAGGCGGCCAGCTGCCGTCGTATTCTGGCCACGGAGGGCTGTGTCAGGCGTATTCATTTGCGTGCTCCCTTCGGAGAAAACGAGTGTGTAACCCCGTTTTACTCCGGTCGGGCTTCTGTCACTGCCCTCCCACATAGCATCTAAAGCGGCGACGGGCAATCCAGTTGCGGCAGTGCCACGACCTCAATATACCGCCACGTGGAATGCAAGGCGCGCTCGCCGACTGAAGTTGACCCGCGAAAACGGACACCTTGTATCTTGAAGTACGGCTTTGAAGCCTCTCTTTATTATTCGTAGTTGGAGGCTGTGTAGCTTGTGGGCGAAGGAGAGCGCGGTGGGCAACGCGCAGCGTTGTCCACGGTAAGCTTTCCGGTGCGCCGCAGGCGCATCGTC
>NZ_JAWRXV010000526.1:0-299 GCF_046534875.1 Paraburkholderia sp. SIMBA_054
CGACCTTAAAAGCGGTGCACAGTGGACGGTGCAAACGGCGAGGGAGTATCTTAGCTTTCAGACGCGAGACCCTTGGGAAGCTTACTGGTCGGCGAGACAGTCGCTGGCGTCGGCGATAAAGCGCCTGCGATGAATTGCCTGGGATGCAAAACGGCTGGCGCTGGCAGGAATAGGGGCTACAGGCGAGAGATTCGTTCATGCGCGGCAGGGCGCTGACGTGCCCGTGAGGCGGTCTCCCAATGCGGACCTGTCACTCACCGGCACAAGACCTGCTCTGTCGCGTGCAATCGGTCCTGCGG
>NZ_JAWRXV010000527.1:0-299 GCF_046534875.1 Paraburkholderia sp. SIMBA_054
GGATTTACGCTAGTTAGAAAGAAATCAGCATCCTCGTTAGCGTAGATTCCAGCAGATCCATCAGAATCATAGGTTCTTTCTCCAGACAACAACTTGAAGAAGTTATTGTCTACAGTGATCGCTTCGTTCTTTTCATTGCGAACTGTGACATTTACGATAGTGAACTGCGATTGTGCTGTAACGCCGTATTCACCACCTACATTTGACGCACTTGAGATTTCATTGACTGTAAAGAATACATCACCAACTTGAACTTCTTCGCCGATTCCAGCAGTTTCAGCAGCTGGCTCTTCTGCTGC
>NZ_JAWRXV010000528.1:0-298 GCF_046534875.1 Paraburkholderia sp. SIMBA_054
CGCGGTAGACGCTCTCGAGCAAGGCCTCGCGGGTTGGGAAGTGGCGATAGAGCGTCCCGGGGCCTACGCCAGCCTGCCGCGCAACCTCCTCGAGGCTAATGTCACCTCCTTCACTGGTGAAGGCTTTCTTTGCCTCTTCAAGGATGCGCTCACGGTTGCGCAGCGCGTCGGCTCGTGGCTTTTTCTCTTTGGGCGTGGACGCAGTCATGGTGCAATTCGCACTTGCAGACGGAGGGACAGTCCGCTTAGTATATTGGAAACGGAGACGGTCTCCGTTTTATGAAATTGTAAAGACGGC
>NZ_JAWRXV010000529.1:0-298 GCF_046534875.1 Paraburkholderia sp. SIMBA_054
CCAGATGGAAGTCGCCGTGAATGCGAATGCGCAGCGCCTGCGTGTCCGGCGCGATGAGCTTGTCGACAGCTTCGACGAGCGCCGCGCGCCGGTCGATCAGACTTTGCGCGAGCGCCTTCGTGTCCGCATCGAGCAACTGGTCGATGCGCGGCGCGAGGAGATCGAGCGCGCTCGCGAGCATCGACTGCGTGCCGTCGACCCACGCCTTCACCTGCTCGGCGCTCGTCGGTTCGGGGGCGAACGCCGGGTCGTCGGTTGGCGAAGCGAGCGCGACGTGCAACTCGCCAAGCCGTCTGCC
>NZ_JAWRXV010000079.1:0-43338 GCF_046534875.1 Paraburkholderia sp. SIMBA_054
CGTCTTGGGTTTGCGTGGCATACATGCTCCTTGAGCTACATGTTATGCCTTGAACACAAAATCTATGACAGGCCCCCTAAACACCCTTCAGCGTCGCAGACAAAAAACCTACTTCTTAACAGCCCTCTGCCGCACAGCTTCAAAAAGACAAACGCCTGATGCAACAGAAACGTTAAGGCTTTCAACAGACCCAGCCATAGGAATATTCATCACCTCATCACACGTATCGCGGGTAAGCCTCCGCATCCCTTCCCCTTCGGCACCCACAACAATCGCAACAGGCCCATCGAGCTTCGTCTCGTACAGCGACGCCGTCGCTTCCCCGGCAGTGCCAACGACCCAAACCCCAGCATCCTTCAACTCCCGCAACGCGCGAGCGAGATTAGTCACAGTGATATACGGCACCGTATCAGCCGCACCGCTGGCCACTTTCGCCGCCGTGGCATTCAAACCAACCGCCCGATCCCGCGGCGCAATCACAGCATGCGCGCCCGCCGCATCGGCAACCCGCAAACACGCGCCGAGATTGTGCGGATCCGTAATCCCATCGAGCACCAGCAACAACGCCGGCCCCTGAACACCATCGAGCAGTTCAGCAAGGTTCTGCGCCAAAGGCAGATCGCCCGCGCGCGCCACTACGCCCTGGTGCCGCTCCGTATGCGCAAGTCCCCACAGCCGAGTCTCGTCGGCGGCAATCAGGCGGACTCCCGCCTCTTTCGCCACGGCCAGAAACTCGTTCATCCGGCGATCGCGGCGGCTCTGGTCGTAATAGATTTCTTCGACCGTCGATGAATCGTGACGCAAGCGTGCCGTCACCGCATGAAAACCGTAGAGAACCTTGAGACGTGACATGACTAGAACAACCTTTGAATGAGCGCGCCTTTCTGAACCAATCGAACCTATCGAACCGGTCAGGGCGCGCCCGATGAGAATGAGCGCCGCGCACGCATGACGCGCGCGCGGCGTTAATACAGAATCAACGCTTCTTGTGGACCGGCTTCGCGGTCGACTTCGACGCCGCGCGCTTCTTCGACGCCGCCGCCTTGCGCGCCGTACGCGCCTCCTTTACGGCCGCTGTCTGCGCAGGCGCAGCTTTCTTGCGCCGCGCGCCGTCGACCTGTGCCGCGCGGTCGACAGGACGCACGCGCGGGCCGCCGAGATCGCTCGCCTTGTCCACCGGGTTCCCGCGATGCGACTGCGACTTCACGGGCGTGTCGCGCACCAGACGGAAATCGATCTTGCGCGCGTCGAGATCGACGCGGCTCACCTGCACCCGCACGCGATCCGACAAACGATAACGGATGCCCGTGCGCTCGCCGCGCAGCTCGTTCTTGATCTCGTCGTACTGGAAGTAGTCCGAGCCGAGTTCGGTCACGTGCACGAGCCCTTCGATAAAGAGCGCATCGAGTTGTACGAAGATGCCGAACGACGTCACGCCGCTCACCATGCCGCCATACTCTTCGCCGAGCTTGTCGCGCATGAAGTAGCACTTGAGCCACGCTTCAACGTCGCGCGATGCTTCGTCCGCGCGGCGCTCGTTCGCCGAGCAATGCAGGCCGAGCTCTTCCCAGATCGCCGTGTTCGGACGGCCGCGGTCGGGGCGATTGCCGCGCTTCTCGTCTTCCGCCTGCAGCGCGCGGGCGCGCGGCGACAGCGCCGTGTTCAGCTCGACGCCATGCGGCGCCTTCGGCTCGTACTTGCGGCCCTGCAGGATCGCGTAAATCGCGCGGTGCGTGAGCAGGTCGGGATAGCGGCGAATCGGGCTCGTGAAGTGCGCGTACGCTTCATATGCCAGACCGAAGTGGCCGATATTGTCCGGACTGTAGACGGCCTGCTGCATCGAGCGCAACAGCATCGTCTGCAGCATCTGCGCGTCGGGACGATCGCGGATGTGCGCCATCAGCGCGGCGTAGTCGCTGGCGTGCGGCGTGTCGCCGCCGCCGAGCGTCAGGCCCATGCCACGCAGGAACGTGCGCAGATTCTCCAGGCGCTCCGTCGTCGGCCCCGCGTGCACGCGGTACAGACCCGGATGCTTGTTGCGCTTCATGAAGTCGGCCGCGCAGACGTTCGCGGCCAGCATGCATTCTTCGATCAGCTTGTGCGCTTCGTTGCGATGACGCGGCACGATCTGCTCGATCTTGCCCTGCGCATTGCAGACGATGTACGTCTCCGTCGTATCGAAGTCGATCGCACCGCGCTTCTGGCGCGCGGCGAAGAGCGACTTGTAGACGCCATACAGATTCTGCAATTGCGGCAGCAAAGCGGCACGGCGCGTCGCTTCCGGACCCTTCGTGTTGGTCAGCACGGCCGCGACTTCCGTGTACGTGAGACGCGCGGCCGAATGCATGACGCCCGGGTAGAACTGATACGCCTTGATCTCGCCGCGCGCGGTGATGACCATGTCGCACACCAGCACGCACCGGTCTACGTTCGGATTGAGCGAACACAGTCCGTTCGACAGCTTTTCCGGCAGCATGGGGATCACGCGGCGCGGGAAATACACCGACGTGCTGCGCTCGATCGCATCGACATCGAGGCCGCCGTCGGGCAGCACATAGTGCGACACGTCGGCAATCGCGACGATCAACCGGAAACCGTCGCCGCGCCCGACCTTCACCGGCTCGCAGTAGACGGCGTCGTCGAAGTCGCGCGCATCTTCGCCGTCGATCGTGACGAGCGGCACGTCGCGCAGGTCGACGCGGTGCTTCATATCGACAGGCCGCACTTCGTCGGGCAGCTTTGCGGCGGCGTCGAGGGCAGCCTGGCTGAACTCGTGCGGCACACCGTACTTGCGCACGGCGATTTCGATTTCCATGCCGGGATCGTCGATGTCGCCGAGCACTTCGACGACGCGCCCCAGTGGCTGCGAATGGCGGCTCGGAAAGTCCGTCAGCTCGACGACCACCACTTGCCCGACCTTCGCCTTCTTCGTGTTCTGCGTAATCAGGATGTCGTGGCCAATGCGCTTTTCTTCGGGCGCGACGATCAGCGCACCGTTCTCGTTCAGCAACCGGCCGATCACGCGCTTGTTCGCGCGGTCCGTCACCTCGACGATGTGGCCTTCGGGGCGCCCGCGCCGGTCATAGCCGACGATGCGCGCCAGCACGCGATCGTTGTGCATGACCTTCTGCATTTCGCCCGTCGGCAGGAACAGGTCGTCCTGGCCGTCGTCGCGGATCAGAAAACCGTAGCCGTCGCGATGGCCCTGCACGCGGCCCGCGACGAAGTTCGACGGATGAGTCAGCTGATAATGGCCGCGCTGATCGAGTCTGATCTGGCCATCACGCTCCATCGCGGCAAGGCGCTTGAAAAACCCTTCGCGCTCCTGGCGCTTGATCGACAGCGCTTCGGCGATGTCGTTCGCTGCAAGCGGCGTTTCACTCGTGCGCAGCACGCCGAGGATTTCTTCGCGGCTTGGAATCGGATACGGATATTTGCTCAAGGGCTTGTCGATGATTGTTCTCGTTGCGTGGACGTCGGCGGATGGTGACGCTGCTCTAACTGAACTTGAACTGCAACTGCTGCTCTTGTGACTTCGATGACTTCGATGACTTCGTTGACTGCGACTGCTCTCTGACCGTCGACAACCGTGCGGCCGCGAATGCGGCCCTGAGCGAGGCCTCGACCGAGACCCCGCCGGCCCGTCACGCGGACCACGGACGGATGCCCGGCGCCAGCCTGCTACTGCGGCGATTCTAACACCCGTCTCGCCCGCTACGCGCCGCCCGGCGGGCGATTGCGCGACGCGCGCGGTGCTCGTGCGCGAGCGTTGCGGCTGTCGTGCGAATGTTTTCGCGAAATGCTTGACACGATTCTTCGACCCGCTATAATCTCGGTCGCTGCTTCAAACGCACCTTGCCCAGGTGGCGAAATTGGTAGACGCACTAGGTTCAGGTCCTAGCGGTGGCAACACCGTGGAGGTTCGAGTCCTCTCTTGGGCACCAGATTCAAATGAAAAGCCGCCTTCGGGCGGTTTTTCATTGTTGTGAGTGCATTGCGCTTCGCGGCCGTTTTAAGATCGCGAGGAAGCAACGCAGGAAGTTGCAGTAACGGTTGATCGTCGAGTCATTTGATGCGCGAACAACCTGACGAAAAGATGAAGCGCTTTCAAAATACCGATTGACACGCAGAATCTTCTCGTTAAAATAGCGGTCTAGCTTGAGACGTGCCCAGGTGGCGGAATTGGTAGACGCACTAGGTTCAGGTCCTAGCGGTGGCAACACCGTGGAGGTTCGAGTCCTCTCCTGGGCACCACTCTCTCGAAGCTGCAAACAAATGACCCCGCAAAGCGATAAGCCTGCGGGGTTTTTTGTTTTTGATCGGTCTCATGCGGGCTGGATCCTTAACGGAACGACCTGCGTGTTCAGTGATTTCGCGTGTTCATACGGTACGAACATCGCATCAGCTTGAACGACGGATGCCCAAGTCAGCGCGCGCCAGCCTGAACCGGACATATCCGTCCACATTCCCCTCGCGCTTCATCCCCAGCTTCTGCGCGATGCGCTGCGAAGCGACATTGCCGTCGGCGATACCCGCAACCACCGACTCCAGCCCAACCGTGCCAAACGCATGCGCGACAACGATACGCGCCGCCTCGCTGGCGATGCCTCTGCCCCAGGCATCGCGCACGAGCCGCCAGCCGATCTCGACCTCCGGCCCATGTGTGTCTTCCGGAATCAGCAGCACCCAACCGACAAAACGCGCGGGCGCGCTGCTCTCGAAAATCGACCAGTAGCCGAAGTCCATACGGATACGCGCGCGTGATGCGATCCACGACAAACCGCCGATGCGCATCCGGCTCATGCCACGGACCGTCGACATGCCGCGTGACCTCAGGATCACGATCCATCGCGATGCAATCGTCGAGATCGGCGAGCGTGCGCGGCTTTAAAGCCAGCCTCTGCGAAGCGAAAGAAGGCAGCAATTGTTATTCCCGTAAATTACGAATCACAAACCACATTCAATCGAAATCAATACATTAATTACATTCGCCAAACATTATTGCTCATTCCGAAAACGATTATCTAGGGATAAGCACTGACAAAGCTGGCTTGTTTCATGCAACCGCTTAATGGTCGGCGTACACTCGTCGAAGCCTTCAGCTACGGGGCACGCCGTGCCATCCCAGGTCTTTCACCGATTATTGAATGGCACGAACTATTGGAGACCGCAACCAGGTTGCATGAAATCAGAGTAAGCGCTAAAGCGCCAACTCCGATCGACAGGAGAACAATTGAAATGAGCTGGACTCGGGAACAGAGAAACGTCACGATCGCGGCATATTTAGGCTGGACTCTGGACGCATTCGATTTCTTTCTAATGGTTTTCGTCCTGAAAGATATCGCAAGCGAATTCGGCACCGATATCAAATCGGTTTCGTTCGCCATCATGTTGACCCTGATGATGCGGCCCGTCGGCGCACTCATCTTCGGCTACCTCGCCGACAAGTTCGGCCGCCGTCCCACGCTGATGGTCAACATCGCGTGCTTTTCGCTGCTGGAGCTGTTGTCCGGCCTCTCGCCGAATCTCACTACGCTGCTCGTGCTGCGCGCCCTGTTCGGCATCGCGATGGGCGGCGAATGGGGCGTCGGCGGCGCACTGACGATGGAAACCGTGCCGCCCAAAGCACGCGGCTTCGTCTCCGGCCTGCTGCAGGCGGGCTATCCGAGCGGCTATCTGCTCGCGGGACTCGTGTTCGGGCAGTTGTACCAGTATATCGGCTGGCGCGGCATGTTCTTCATCGGTGTGCTGCCTGCACTGCTCGTGCTGTACATCCGTGCGCACGTGCCCGAGTCGCCCGCGTTCAAGACGCTCGAAAAGAAGACCCGCCCCGGCCTCGTGGCCACGCTCAAGCAGAACTGGAAGCTGTCGGTCTACGCGATCATCCTGATGACGGCGTTCAACTTCTTCTCGCACGGCTCACAAGACCTGTATCCGACCTTCCTGCGCGTGCAGCACAACCACGACGCCCATACCGTGCAATGGATCACGATCGTGCTGAACATCGGCGCGATCTGCGGCGGCCTGTTCTTCGGCGCGCTGTCGGAGCGGATCGGCCGCAAGCGCGCTATCTGCATCGCCGCGCTGATCGCGCTGCCCGTACTGCCGCTGTGGGCGTTCTCGTCGACGCCCGTGCTGCTCGCAGCGGGCGCATTCCTGATGCAGATTTCGGTGCAAGGCGCATGGGGCGTGATTCCGGTGCATCTGAACGAAATTTCGCCGGATGAAATTCGCGCGACCTTTCCAGGACTCGTTTACCAGCTTGGCAACCTGATCGCGTCGGTGAACGGGCCGCTCCAGGCGGGCATCGCCGAAGCGCACGGCAACGACTACGCGACCGTGATGGCGACGGTGATCGGCATCGTGGCCGTCGTGATCGCCGTCTTTATCCTGTTCAGCCGCGAACGGCGCGGCATAGATATGACCCAATCTGCCGAACAGGTCGCGGCGACGGTGCACTGAGCGCACGCACCGCATATCCAACCGCACACTCAACATAAGGGCGCGACGGCGCCCGGGCCAATGCAGCAGATACGAGGCCGCTCCGATTCGTTTCGGAGCGGCCTTTTTTGTCCGCGTCGTCTGCGAGGGCTCGCGCGGTCGGACACTTTTAGAGGGGTTTATCGACACTCGCCTCTTGCCCGATCACCGACTCCATTCTTATCCTGAAAAAGAACGCACGTTTCAAATTTCAATTTGAATCGATTGTTTCGATGGGCCCGGAGTAAGGCGCTGAAGCGCCAACTCCGGCCGACACAGGGAGACACAAATGACGACACGGACAACGAGCCGCCAGGCCGGCGACACGAAATCGCGCATCCTCGATGCTGCCGAGACGCTCTTCATCGAATGCGGTTATGAAGCAATGTCGCTGCGGCAGATCACGTCGAAGGCGGAGGTCAATCTGGCCGCCGTCAACTACCACTTCGGCAGCAAGGAAGCGCTGATGCACGCGATGCTGTCGCGCCGCCTCGATCTGCTGAATCAGGAGCGCGTCAAGCTGCTCGACCGCTTCGACACGATGCTCGGCGCGCGACTGACCTGCGAGCACGTGCTGGGCGCGATGTTCATTCCGGCGCTGCGGGTATCGCGCGACACGCGGATCGGCGGCAAGGCGTTCCTGCGGCTGCTGGGCCGCGCATACACCGATCCGTCGCCGTTCATCCGCGAATTCCTCAACGCGCACTACGCGTCCGTCGCCGTGCGCTTTTTCGAGGCGTTCCAGCGCGCGCTGCCGCATCTGCCGCGCGAGGAACTCGGCTGGCGGCTGCACTTCGCGATCGGCGCGCTCTCCGGCGTGCTGGCGGGCGCCGACACCGACAGCCTGATCAACGAGTTCTCGCAAGGCAAGTCGATGAACGATCTGCAGCTGATCGCGCGGCTCGCGTCGCTGATCGTGTCCGCGCTGAAGGCGCCGCTGCCCGACGCGAGCCAGCTCGCCGTGTTCGCCTCCGTGCTCGGCGATGCGGGCAGCGCCGACATCGCGTGCGACGCGGTTCGGCAGGCGGCGGAGGCAGGATCACAGCCGGCAGTGGCATCGGAGCCGCAGACTCAATCGACGCCGCAAGCACCGCTGCAGCACCCATCGACAGACGCGGCCCACCGCACCGGCCTGGTATCATTTGCGCAACCGGCACAAGCGGACCGGCAGGCCGACACGCGGGACTACGGCACACACTACGCGACGCATGGCTGACGCCCGCTGCGACAAACATGCAGGTATCTTCACAGGTGCCTGCGCTTCAAATCAAACGACACCACGCCTGTCCTGAACCGCATGAGACGCGCCGCTCGGTGCGGCGGGCACACAGGCTGCAACGGATAAGAGCGGGCGCTCGCCCCGCACCAGACAACTCGAATGCATCGCGAGCCGGCCGTGCATCGCAATCCGCGCTCGCCCTGAAAAATCGACAAGGAGGGATCGCCATGACGTGGTTCATCGTTGCGCTGATCGTCGCCGCTGCGGCGCTCGTCTACGTGCAGGCGCGTGCCTCGTGGTGGCTCGCGTTCCTCGTCGTGTGGGTCGCCGCTGCCTTCCTGACGCGCGCAGCCGGCGCGACGGCGACGATCCTGCTCTCGATCGTCCTCGTCCTTCCCGCGCTGGTGCTGACGCTCAAACCGCTGCGCCGCGCGTGGCTCAGCGCGCGGGTGCTCGACCTGTTCCGCAAGATCCTGCCCGACATGTCGCCGACCGAGCGCGACGCGATCGAAGCGGGCACCGTCTGGTGGGACGCCTCGCTCTTCTCCGGACGCCCGCATTGGGACACCCTGCTCGGCTACGGCCCGGCCAAGCTGTCGGTCGAGGAACAGGCGTTCCTGGACAACGAGTGCGAGCAACTCTGCGACCTTGCGAACGACTGGGAAACCACGGCCATCTGGCAGGACCTGTCGCCGCAAGCGTGGCAATTCGTCAAGGACAAAGGCTTTCTCGGGATGATCATCCCGAAGCAGTACGGCGGCAAAGGCTTCGGCGCCTACGCGCATTCGCAGGTCATCATGAAGCTTTCGACGCGCTGCTCGGCGGCCGCCGTCTCCGTGATGGTGCCGAACTCGCTCGGCCCCGCCGAACTGCTGCTGCACTACGGCACCGACGCGCAGAAGAACCACTATCTGCCGCGTCTCGCGCGCGGCGACGAGATCCCCTGCTTCGCGCTGACGAGCCCTTACGCAGGCTCCGACGCGGCGGCGATTCCCGACGTCGGCATCATCTGCAAAGGTACGTTCGAGGGGCGCGAGACGCTCGGCTTTCGCGTCACGTGGAACAAGCGCTACATCACGCTCGGGCCGATTGCGACGGTGCTCGGCCTCGCGTTCCGCGCGCTCGATCCCGACCATCTGCTCGGCAGCGATGACGAACCGGGCATCACCTGCGCGCTGATTCCGACCAGCCATCCGGGCGTGAACATCGGCCGCCGTCACTGGCCGCTCAACGCCGTGTTCCAGAACGGCCCGAACTGGGGCAACGACGTGTTCATCCCGCTCGACTGGGTAATCGGCGGACGCGCACAGGTCGGCAACGGCTGGCGCATGCTGATGGAATGCCTCGCGGCGGGCCGCGCGATTTCGCTGCCGTCGTCGAATGTTGGCATGTCGAAGCTCGCGGTACGCGGCGTCGGCGCGTATGCGGCCGTGCGGCGCCAGTTCCGCACGGCGATCGGCAAGTTCGAGGGCGTGCAGGAAGCGCTCGGCCGCATGGGCGGCAACCTCTACGTGATGGACGCCGCGCGCCGCCTGTCCGCGCAGGCCGTCGATCTCGGCGAAAAGCCGTCGGTGATTTCGGCGATCTCGAAGTACCACATCACCGAGCGCAACCGCGAAGTGATCGACGACGGCATGGATGTCGTCGCAGGCAAAGGCATCTGCATGGGGCCGTCGAACTTTCTTGCGCGCGCGTACCAGCAGGTGCCCATTTCGATCACCGTCGAAGGCGCGAATATTCTCACGCGCTGCCTGATCATCTTCGGCCAAGGGGCAATCCGCTGCCATCCATATGTGCTCAAGGAAATGGCCGCGACGCGCGAACCCGACCGCGCGAAGGCGCTGCGCGATTTCGACGACGCGTTCTTCGGGCATATGAGCTTCACGCTGTCGAACGCGGTGCGCAGCTTAGTGCATGGCCTGACGGGCGGCGTGCTGATCGCGAAGCCGCAGCGCGCGCACGCGCCGCTCACGCGCTACTACCGCGCGGCGACGCGCCTTTCTACCATCTTCGCACTGCTCGCCGACGTGTCGATGCTCGTGCTCGGCGGCGAACTGAAGCGGCGCGAGCGCATCTCGGCGCGCCTGGGCGACGTACTGTCGCAGCTCTATCTGATCTCCGCGACGCTCAAGCGCTTCGAAGACGAAGGCCGTCACGGCAGCGATCTGGCGCTCGTGCAATGGGGCGTCGAAGATGCACTGTATCGCGCGCAAATTGCGCTGGACGGCGTGCTGCAAAACTATCCGAACCGCTTCGCCGCAGGCCTCGTGCGGGTGCTCGCGTTTCCGTTCGGCCTGCCGCATCGCGCGCCGTCCGATGCGCTCGGCAGCGCGATCGCCGAGCTGATGCAGACGCCGGGCGACACGCGCGACCGGCTGCTCGCGGACTCGTACGTGCCGCATGCCGGCGTCGACGCCATCTGCTACGGCGAGCTGGCCTTTGCGCTGACGCCGCAGGTCGCGCATCTCGAACAGCGCTTGCGCGAAGCGATCAAACGTGGCCGCATCGAGCCGATTCCGCAAAGCCTCGCCGATCTCGCCGAATGGACGGAAGGGGCGCAGCAGCGCGGGCTGATCGACGAAGACGAGCGCAAGGTGCTCGACGACTACGCGCGTTATGGCGCAGAAGTCGTCAAGGTCGACGATTTTCCCGCCGACTTCGGCCTGCTCGCCGACCTGCAGCGGCGCAAGGAAGCGCTCGACAAGGCGATGGAACTGGCCGCGTGACGCATTCGCTCGATTCGCCACGCATCGTTTGATGGTTGCTGCAGGGCGTCGGCCGGCAAACGCCCTGCTTTCGTTGCCAATCCGTTAGTATTCCCCCATAAAAATTCGAAGAAGGGACATACAGATGCTAAGGATTCCAACACTTGTCGGCCTTGCCTTTATTGCCTCGGCGGCGTCCGCCACCAATTTCGACAACCGGTCAGGACGCTATTCATTCACGCCGCTACCCTCGGCCGAAGCCGAGATGAAGCGCATGAACACCATCATGCAGCTGTCGGATCAGCAACCCACGGGTCGCTACGTGCGCAAGGGCGAAACCGTGCGCGTGAACGTCGGCGGCATGCCCAGCGGGTATCGTGCACGCGCGATGGTCGGCTTCCGTCGCATGATCGGAAAGTCGTCGCGGAATCAGCAGGCCGCGCCGCTGCGCAACGGCAACAACCGGTTCGTCGCCAGGCAGAACGGTCCGCTGTTCATCACGATCACCGCGCCGGCCGGCAAGCCCGCCATGTCGACTGAAGTCGATGTATCGATCGCGGATGGCAAGCCGCTGCCCCTCTTCGTGCAAGGCCACACGAGCATGGACGACTGGCGGACGCAACTGGACAACTACGCGGACGCGCCGTTCGTTCAGCTCGTCGACCAGCACAGCATGATCACGTTGCCACGCGGCGTGTTTCGGCGCGATCCCGTCGCCGATCCATCGGCCACCCTGGCGACCATCGGGCAGGTGCTGGCGATGCAGGATGCGCTGGCAGGATTCGACGACACAAAACCGGCCGACGCGCGCACGCCGCTGCGCGAGCACTTCGTGGTCGACTTCCGCACCTCGCCCAAGGAAAGGAAGGGGATGTACATGTACGCCACCGACCAGTTCATCGGCATGTTCGCGGAGAACACGGCCGATCTGACCGACCCGGCGCGTCTGCGCAGTGAGTGGGCTATCTGGCATGAGGTCGGTCATACACACCAGCAGGACTCCTGGACATGGGAATCGCTGGCCGAAGTCTCCGTCAATCTGTTCTCGCTGTATGTGCAGGAGAAGATGGGCGAGCCCAACCGGCTGGACGTGGCCGAATACGACGGCATCACGCCTCGCGAGCGTGCGCGCGACTATCTCGCCCGTGCGTCGCGCGACTACGTATCCGACGTGGAAGGCGAGTACGACGATCTCGCGTTCGTGCGGCTCGTGATGTTCGATCAGCTGAAGCGCGCCTACGGCTGGGATCTTTTCACCCGGCTGTTCAGGTATTACCGCGAGCATCCTCTGCCTTACGACGTATCGGAGGCAAAAAAGGTCGACCAGTTCGTGGTGGCGATGTGCACGGTAGCCGGCAACGACCTGCGTCCGTTCTTCGAAAAATGGGGCTTGCGGGCCAGCGCGGACGCCTACGGCAAGATCGCCGCGCTGCGTCTTCCCGTGCGCGCGATCGAAACCTGACCGGCCAGGGCTGAAGCTTCCAGCTGCGGCGCGACTGGCCCATGACAGAATCGGCCCCACGCGCGAGCGGCCCCGCACAACGCACTGCAACATGCCCATGCAGACACCCCGCCCTCGCAAATCCGTCCCCCAACTTGCGGCAAGTCACGCGCTCCGTGCACACTGTCGTTCATCCGCCGGTCCGGGGGCCAGGAGCCAGGAGCCAATAACGTGAACGATTCCTACCTGAACTTCGTCAATTCGCCGCTGGGCGCGCGGGTCGCGCGCTCGCTCGGTTTGCCGAAGCCCGAGGTACTGCGCCGCTACCGAGCCGATGCGCCGGAATTCGACGGCATCGTCGCCGTCGGCGCGGGGCCGGCGCCGCAATTGCTCGACGCGCTCGCCGATGTCGTCGCGCATATCGGCATGACGAGCGTCGCGCATGTCAGCGCGGGCCTGTGGGTGCCGCTCGCCAACCGCCACGGGCTGATGACGGGCCGCTTTGAACCCGCCGATCCCGCAACCGGCTCGCAGGCGCGCGTGCGGGCGCTCGTGTTCGATGCGAGCGGCATCGAAAGCAGCGCGCAGCTCGAGTCGCTCTACACGTTCTTTCACGACGCGCTGCGCTCGCTCGACAAATGCGGCCGGATCGTCGTGCTCGGCCGGCCGCCCGAAGCGTGCGCCAACCCGCGCCAGTGGACGGCGCAACGCGCGCTCGAAGGCGTGACGCGCTCGCTCGGCAAGGAAGCGCGGCGCGGCATCGCGGCGAATCTGATTTATGTGTCGCAAGGCGCCGAAAGCGGCATCGAATCGACGTTGCGCTTCTTCCTGTCGCCGCGTTCGGCGTATGTGTCGGGCCAGGTCGTGCGGATCGGCGCGGCGCCGGGCGGAATCGCGCAGCACTTCGGCGAGGACTTCGACTGGACCCAGCCGCTTGCCGGCCAGCGCGCCGTCGTGACGGGCGCGGCGCGCGGCATCGGCGCGGCGATTGCAAACGTGCTCGCGGCGCAAGGCGCACATGTGATCGGCATCGACATACCCAGCGCCACCGACGCACTCGACGCCACCCTGCGCCAGCTCGGCGGCACGGCGCTCGCGCTCGACATCGCCGCGCCCGAAACGCCCGCGCAGATCGCCGCGGCGCTCGACGAGCTCGGCGTCGACGTTTTTGTGCACAACGCGGGCATCACGAAAGACAAAACCATCGCGAAGATGACGGAAGCGGCGTGGCGCAGCGTGATCGACATCAATCTGTCGGCGCAGGAGCGCATCGACGACGCGCTGCTCGAAGCGGGCACGCTGCGCGATGGCGGGCGCATTGTCTGTGTATCGTCGATCAGCGGTATCGCGGGAAACATGGGACAGACCAACTACGCGGCATCGAAAGCGGGCGTGATCGGCCGCGTGCAGGGCATGGCGCCGTATCTGGCCGCGCGTCGCATCACGATCAACGCGGTCGCGCCCGGCTTCATCGAAACGCAGATGACCGCGAAGATGCCGCTCGCGCTGCGCGAAGCCGGCCGGCGGATGAATTCGATGAGCCAGGGCGGCCAGCCCGCCGACGTCGCGCAGACCATCGCATGGCTTGCGCATCCCGGCTCGGCGGGCGTGACAGGCCAGGTCGTGCGTGTGTGCGGGCAAAGCCTGATAGGAGCGTGACCGTCATGGCGTTCTACGACTCCAGCTCGATGTTCGGCGCGCCGCGCCTGAGAACCGTCGTGCTGCCGGAGCTGCCCAAACCCGCGAAGCTGTACGCGCGGGCGCTGACTGGCGTCGTCAAGGGCTTCCAGCGCAACCGTCCGACCGATCTACCCGCGCTTCGGCTCGTGCGCCCCGCCGTGTCGCTCGATTCCGTCGCGATCGAGCGCTATGCGCGCGTGTGCGGCTTTTTCCCCGAGCAGGGCATTCCGTTCACGTTCCCGCATCTGCTGGCGTTTCCGCTGCATCTGCTGTTGCTGACCGACCCGGCGTTTCCATGGTCCGCCCTCGGCCTCGTCCATCTGGCCAACAGCGTGCACATGCGCCGCCCGCTTTCGTTCGACGACACCTTGCGCGTCGAAGTCGAATTCGGCGCGCGCCTGCGCCACGACAAGGGCCAGGCGTTCGTGGTGCAGACGCGCGTCTACCGGCGCGGCGAGGCCGTCTGGGACGGCGACAGCGTCTATCTGAAGCGCGGCGTCGCGGCGAGCGGCGATCCGCTCGCGCCGCTGGAGACGGCGGGCGACGCGCTCGTGCGCGCGGCGCGCTGGCAACTGCCGTCGCAACTGGGCCGCGACTACGCGAAGGCATCCGGCGACTTCAATCCGATCCATCTGTCGATGCTCTCAGCAAAAGCGTTCGGCTTTCCGCGCGCGATCGCGCACGGCATGTGGACGCTCGCACGCACGGCGGCGGCACTACAGCCGCCCAAGCGCCTCGCCGACGCGACACTCGCAGGCGAATTCAAGCTGCCGATCCTGCTGCCGGGCGAAGCGTCGCTGTGGACGGCATCGCCCTCGCCCACTGCGCGCGACTTCGAAGTGCGCGATCCCGAAGGCGGCAAGCCACATCTGCGCGGCCGCTTCCAGTGGAATCTGCAATGACGATTGCCGTGCGCACCGCGCTGCACGACATGCATCCGACGTTGGAATCAATGCCCGGCCTGATTCGTTTCAAGCAGGTGCCGGGCGCTGCATGCACGATCCGATCCGCCCAACAGACGGACACGACCCGGGAGCCCATTGATGCCTGACTCGTCACACCCATTCTTACAAGCGCTTCCCACCGCGCGCCGCGTCGCGATCCTGGGCGGCAACCGCATCCCGTTCGCGCGCTCGAACACGGCCTACGCGACGGCCTCGAACCAGGACATGCTGACGTTCACGCTGCAAGGTCTGATCGACCGCTACAACCTGCATGGCGAGCGCCTCGGCGAAGTCGCGGCGGGCGCCGTCATCAAGCATTCGCGCGACTACAACCTGACGCGCGAAGCCGTGCTGTCGACCACGCTGGCGAAGGAAACGCCCGCCTACGACGTGCAGCAGGCATGCGGCACGGGCCTCGAAGCGGCGATTCTGGTGGCCAACAAGATCGCGCTCGGCCAGATCGACGCGGGCATTGCGGGCGGCGCCGATACGACGTCGGATGCGCCCATCGGTGTCAACGAACGGATGCGCAAGATCCTGCTCGAAGCGAACCGCGGCAAGTCGGCGGGACAGCGCGTCGGCGCGCTCGCGAAGCTGCGCCCCGGCATGTTCTTCAAGCCGCTATTGCCGCGTAACAGCGAGCCGCGCACGGGGCTGTCGATGGGCGAGCACTGCGAGCTGATGGCCAAGCGTTGGGGCATTTCGCGCGAGGCACAAGATGTGCTCGCCTACGATAGCCACCGCAAGCTGACGGAAGCGTACGCGCGCGGCTTTCTGAACGACCTGATGACGCCCTTTCGCGGTCTCGCGCGCGACAACAACCTGCGCAGCGATCTGACGCTGGACAAGCTGGCCACGCTGAAACCCGTGTTCGACCGCGATGCGGGCACGATGACGGCGGGCAACTCGACGCCGCTGACGGACGGCGCATCGGCCGTGCTGCTCGCCAGCGAGGAATGGGCGGCGGCGCGCGGCCTTCCCGTGCTTGCGTGGCTCACGTGGCACGAGACGGCCGCAGTCGATTTCTTCGAGAAAAAGGAGGGGTTGCTGATGGCGCCCGCGCACGCCGTGCCGCGCATGCTGAAACGCGCGGGCCTGACGTTGCAGGATTTCGATTTTTACGAAATTCACGAGGCGTTCGCAGCGCAGGTGCTCTGCACGCTCGCCGCCTGGCAGGACGATGAGTACTGCCGCACGCAACTGGGACTCGAAGGCGCGCTGGGAACCATCGATCGCGCGAAAATGAACGTGAACGGCGGATCGCTCGCGACAGGCCATCCGTTCGCCGCCACAGGCGGACGGATCGTCGCGGGACTCGCGAAGCTGCTCGCGCAGCTCGACAAGCCGGCGGGCACCACGCGCGGGCTGATTTCGATCTGCGCGGCGGGCGGCCAGGGGGTGGTCGCGATTCTGGAACGGTAGAATCGCGCGCCATCCGTACCCGCACGATTCATGCACACGACACATACAACGACAAAGCTAGTACACCGGGAGACACCGCTATGACCGAGCCGACGACATCACAATCCACGCAGACGCAGATGCAAACTCAGACGCAAGCACAGACGCAAGCGCAGCGCGCGCCGAACACGGACGGCATCTGGTATGCATCGTATGCACCCGATGTGCCGCGCGAGATCGACGTGTCGCAGTATGCGTCGCTCGTCGAGTTCTTCGACGAATGCACGACGCGCTTTCGCGAGCGCGTCGCCTATGTAAGCGTCGGCGAAAGTCTCACGTACGCCGAACTGGCGCGCAAGGCGACCGCGTTTGCGGCCTACTTGCAGAGCATCGGCGTGAAGCCCGGCGACCGCGTCGCGATCATGCTGCCGAACACGTTCCAGTATCCCATCGCGCTGTTCGGCACGCTGAAGGCGGGCGCGATCGTCGTCAACGTGAATCCGCTCTATACGGTGCGCGAACTGTCGCATCAGTTGAAGGATAGCGCCGTGCAGACCATCGTGGTGTTCGAGAACTTCGCGAAGACCGTCGAAGACTCGCTGCCGGGCACGCGCGTGCAGAACGTGATCGTCACGGGTCTCGGCGACCTGCTCAAGGACGGTCTGAACCTGAAAGGCAAGCTGATCAACTTCATACTGCGCCACGTGAAGAAGCTCGTGCCCGCGTACAACCTGCCGCAAGCCGTGCCGCTGCTGGATGCGCTCGCAACGGGCTCTAAACGCACGCTCGCGCCCGTGCAGATTTCCCCCACTGACCTCGCGTTCCTGCAATACACGGGCGGCACGACGGGCGTCGCGAAAGGCGCAATGCTCACGCACCGGAACATGGTCGCGAATCTGTTGCAGGCGAAGGTCTGGGCGGAAGGCCAGCTGACCGACGAGATCGAAACGGTGCTCACGCCGCTGCCGCTCTATCACATCTACTCGCTGACCGTGAACGCGATGATCTTCATGGGACTGGGCGGGCGCAACATCCTGATCGCGAATCCGCGCGACATCAAGATGGTGATGAAGATCCTGCGTAACGAAACCTTCACGGGCATCACGGCCGTCAACACGCTCTACAACGCGTTCCTCGACAACGAAGAGTTCCGCAACCGCGATTTCTCGAAGCTCAAGCTCGCGATGGCGGGCGGCATGGCGATGCAAAAGGCCGTGGCCGACCGTTTCCGCGAGGTGACGGGCAAGCCGATCATCGAAGGCTATGGGCTGACGGAATGTTCGCCGATCGTGTCGATGAACCCGGTGGATCTCAAGCACATGCGCGAGTTCGACGGCTCGATCGGCCTGCCCGCGCCGTCCACTCACGTGCGCTTTCGCAAGGACGACGGCAGCTGGGCGAATATCGGCGAGCCGGGCGAGCTGTGCGTGCAAGGTCCGCAGGTGATGAAAGGCTACTGGAACCGTCCCGACGAAACCGCGAAGGTGCTCGACGACGATGGCTGGCTCGCAACGGGCGATATCGGCGTGATGGATTCGCGCGGCTATATCCGGCTGATCGACCGCAAGAAAGACATGATTCTTGTGTCGGGTTTTAATGTGTATCCGAACGAGATCGAAGACGTGATCGCGATGCACCCCGACGTGCGCGAAGTGGCCGCGATCGGCATTCCCGACGTCGCGCAGGGAGAGCGCGTGAAAGTCTTCGTCGTGCGGCGCAACCCTTCGCTCACCGAGGAACAGGTGATCGCGCATTGCCGCAAGAATCTCACAGGCTACAAGGTGCCGAAGGTCGTCGAGTTCCGCGACGAGCTTCCGCAAACGAATGTCGGCAAGATCCTGCGGCGCGAGCTGCGCGATCAGGAGCTGGCAAAGCAGACAATCTCGTGACGGTTTCGCGCGCCTGACCGCGTAGCAATGGCGAAGCCTTCCGCGCTTTTGGGAGCGATTGATGCGTCACCCGGAGTTTGTGGAAAAGCGTTCGCGCTATCGGTTCAGTCGTCGCTGGCGTGCTGGCTCGCGCTGGCTATCGCTAATCGTCGCGCAGCTGGCCTGCGTGTTGATCGCGGGGGCCGCCGCCGCGCAGAACGATGCATCCGCGCTCGCCGCGCATATCGCCCCGCAGGTCACGCTGGGCGCCAGTGAGGCCGTCGCGAATGCCGCGAAGCTGCCGCTCGAGCAGCAGGTCAAATGGCTGCGCAACGCCGCGCAAAGCGGCGCACTCGAACAGATGGACGACGCGCAGCTCGTCGCGCTGTTCGAATCGTTCGATCCGCTCACGCTGCCGCGCTATATCGAGGAAGGACCGAACGGCTACCCGTCGTACGAATTCACGATGCTGCGCCAGGAGCGCATTCGCGGAATCTGGCCGCGCCGGCCCGATCACATGCTCGTGCGGCTCACGCACGAGCCGCTGCGCATCTACGGCAGATGGCTGCCCGACGGCCCGCATTCAGGCCAGGAAATCATCTACGACGCGTCGAAGCGCGCCGATGAGATGTACGGCCATCTCGGCGGCATCTTCAATATCATCCCGCTGTGGACGTCGATCAACGGCACGCTGGCGCGGTCACAATCGAACCATCAGGTGCGCGATCTCGGTATCGAGTTCATCGCGCAGCAGTTTCTCGACGAAGGCAAAAAATTCGCCAATGTGGGCATCACGCGGCCCGCGGAAATCGACGTGCGAACCGTCGACGGCGTGCGCGTCATTGCCTTCACCTACGAAACGCCCACGGGCCAACCCGAGTACTACGCGAAAAAGGAAGTGCTCGGACTCGATCTGCGGCACCCGTATTTCCGGATGGCCGAATCGTACGGCAACGACGGACAGATTTTCGAACGCATCGTGTTCCTGACGATCACGCCGAAGACCTTCGACGACATGGCGTTCGATCCCAAAAACCCCGAGTACCGGTTCTGATCAGGTCGTGAGCGCGAACGCGACCGACGCGCGCTGCGGCACGCTGCGCGCGTGCGTGATCGGCGCGGCGGGTGGCAGCGCGAGCCGCGCGAGCACGAAGAAATCAGCAGCGCGCGTGACACCGACGAGCGTCAGCCGTCCGCCCGAGCGCATCACGCGTGGCGCGAGCGTGTCGTACCAGAGCGCGGCGATATCGGCGTGCGGCGTGGCGCTCACGTCGAAAACGGGCACACCCATGCGTGCGGCGTGATCGCTCAGCGCCGTGGATTCGGCCAGCGCCGTGTCGATCAGCGCGAGGTCGGCGCGCATCCCGTCCAGATGAAGCCACGGCACGCTGAAAGCCGGTGCCGCCGACAGCCATGCGCCCGTTGCGATGAATGTGCGCCGCTGCATGTCATGCCCTCACGCTCATGGTTCACGTATATCCGCGCCAGTTGCGAAACGCCTTTGGCCAGATGCCCTGCTTGCCCGGCGACAGAATACCCGTCGGATCGAGCGCGTCCTTGATCGTCTCCGACAGCCGCAGCATGGCGCCGTCGTTGAAGTTGTAGCGCGCCGCCGCGAAGTCCATGTAGACGAGATGCGAGCGGTACTCGCCGTAACCCGCGCCGTGCGCGTCGCTCATCCACGCGCGCAGCAGATCGGCGGCCAGTTCGCTCTGCCGCGCGTCGCTCTTGTCGAAGATCGCCGCGGCGATGTGATGCAGATGCCGCTCGCCCGATGTGAAGCCGCCGTAGTAGTCGAAGCCGTATTCGTTGGCGCGCGCCTTGGCCATCGAATACTGGCGCATCGCGTCGCGACCCGTCGCCGGACAGACGGGCGAAAAGTCGACATGCGCGCCGCTGCCGCCGCGCCAGTCGAGCATGCGGAATGCCGTCATGCCCGGAATGCCGGCGAGGTTGCGATCGCCGCCCGCCTCCGGCTCCGCGTTGCCGTCGTAGGTTTTCGACAGCATCCGCGCACCCGGAATACGGCCAAACGCGCGTCGCACGATCGCTTCTTGCGCATCGATCACTTCGCGCTCGCCGTAGAGCGCGTAATGCAGATTCCAGCGGCCAATTTTCAGCGCCTCGGTCATCGACGCGATCGCGCTCTCCGGCATCACGCCCTTGCCCTGATACCACTGCGAGCGCGGCCCGATGCCCGCCGCGCGGCGAAGCGCGCCTTCGATCACGGCCTGGTTGCCGATCGTGCCGTTCAGCCGCAACGGCCGCAACGTCTCGACGACCGCTTCCAGATCGTCGTCGCGCTTAAACTGGACTTCGCCCAGCAGATACGCGCTCGGCGCGGGCATCAGCCAGACGCCCATCTTCGTGACGATGCCGTAGTTCGACTGCATGAACATCGGATCGAACGACGGTCCATAGCCATACTTGAACGCCTGCCACGACGTGCCGATCTCGATCCCGCCCATGCCCGTGCGCACGAGGTCGCCATTCGCGAGCACCACTTCCATCCCGCACTGCGCCGCCGCGTGATCGCCGTAGGCGGTCGTGCCGAAGCCGCGTTCGAGCGTGTTGCCGACGATGCTGCCCCAGCCCGCCGCGGGCGGATCGACCCACAGCTTGTAGCCGCGCTCGCGCAGATGGTGATGCAGATCGAAGTAGCTGACGCCGGGTTCGACGAGCGCATAGGCGAGCTGCTCGTCGACGGCGAGAATCCTGTTCATCCGCTGCAGATCCAGCACCACCGATCCCGGCAAACGCGGTGCCGCGCCGCCGTACGCGAAGTTGCGTCCCGTCGACACCGTCCAGAGCGGAATGCGGTACTCGTTCGCGACGCGCAGGATCGCGCGAATCTCATCGACGCTCGCGGGCAACAGCACCGCCGACGGCACGAATGACGCCGCCAGCGGGCCCGGTGCAAACGGATCGGCATAAGGCGCAAGGCTTGCTGGTGACGACGCGACCTGGGTGGCGCCGACGATCGCCTCGAAGGCGGCGAGCGCGCGGTCGAACGTCGCGGCGGAAATGTCCGGCGGCAGGATGCGTGTCAAGGTGTCCTCTCGTCGTGTCGAAGCGCTATCGGCTTGCTGGGTTGCTGGCTGTAGCTCGTTAGAGTTTGTTCATTACTGGCAGTCGACGGAAGCGACCAAAGCGGCGAAAGGCATTCGCGCGACACGCATCGCGCACGATCAACGCCGATGCCCGCCGCCCATGCCACCCATGCCGCCCCATGTGTGCCCACCGCCCCAGCCGTGCATTCCACCCGTTCCGTGGAATCCGCCGCCCGGCCGCCCCCAATGCACGTGGTTCATGTGATGGAAATGGTGGAACCGGTCGACGAACACGAACGGCGCGCCGAAGCCCACGGCGACAGGTGGCCCCCAATACCACGGGTCATAGTAAGGATAGGCGGGAATCGGATAGACGACGGCGGCCGCGTCGCCGCCCTGCTGGATCTGCCATGTCCCATCCGGCTGCTGGCAAGCGAGCCCGCTGATCTGCTGCGTCGTGCCGTCGATCTCCGCCTGGCCGACGATGTTGCGGCATATCATCTGATCGTTGAGCGCCTCTTGCGCGGCAACGGGCGGTGAAGCCGGCACCGCGCATCCGGCGCACACGCACAGCGTCGCGCCGAGTCCAAACAAAGTACGCATGATGTGTCCTGCCCGACGGTGCGGCGTTGCGGCACGTACGTGTGCCGTCGCCGTAAAGACGCCATCGATTCGCCTTGCAGGACGCGCGGCCAATCGCCGCTGCAGATTCGCCGGGAGCGAAAAATCACGCGCCTGCACAACTTAAACGCTTGTGCGCAAGGCGCTATTCCTGCCGCGCGGGAAGCGGCGACGTGCATCGTGTTACACGATGTTTCCGGCGTTGGGAGAGACGATGCGGCGCGACAACTACTGCCACGTCTCCGGACGGCCGCCCAGTTCGCCGCACACTTCGATCGCGATCGAGCGCAGCTTGTCTTCCTCGATCGGCCCCGACAGCGCGTAGCCCATGTGGTCACTGATCCAGTAGAAGGTGCGCCGGTTGCCGTCGCGGAATAGCCGGAACGCGGTCTCGTCCTTCGGGATGCCCGTTACGTAGAGCGTGAGCCGCGCGCCGCTCTGGTTCTCATACATGAATTGCGCGGCGGGCCCCGCCTCTCCCGGCAACAGCCGTCCGCCGACGAGCGTATAGCCGTACTCCTGCAGCGACGGCACGGACAGGTGGCGGTTCAGGCGCTTCGACAGCCAGTTGATCAGATGCTCTTCCTCGGCGGCCACCACCTCGACGGGATGACGGCGCTCCGGCGTATAGACGGCATACGCGATATCCGCGCGCCGCGCGAACGACATCACGTCGCCATTGCCACCGCCAAGGCGCGGCACGAGCGGGCCGAGCGCGAGCGCCAGGCCCGCGCCGACGGCGAGCCAGCACGCGGCGACAGCCACGCGGCGCCACCATGGAATGCGCGCGCGCAGCACGATGAACGGTGGCTCCTCGCGTTCGGGCGCGCCGCACAGCGCCTGCAGCGCGGCCTTCTGCGCGCGCCACGACGCGACCTGTGCGGACGCCTGCGGGTCGCGCGCCAGATGCTCGCGCACCGCGGCGCGCTCGCTCTCGGGCAACTCGCTGTCGACGAATGCCGACAGCGCGCGCAGATCAGGCGCGTTCGCGGAACCGGTAGTGTTTTCGTCGTTGTTCATTGCGCGCTTCTCACCTGGCCTTCACCACTTTCAGCGACGGCGACTTGTGAACGGGCCCTTCCATCAACAGTGCCCGCATATGCTCACGGGCGCGAGACAGCCGCGACATCACCGTGCCGATCGGCACGCCGAGCGCCACGGACGCCTCCTGATAGCTCAACTCCTCCACGCAAACCAGCAACATCACCTCGCGCTGCTCGACGGGCAGACAATAAAGCGCGCGCTGCACATCGCGCAACACCAGACCGTCGACTTCGCCACGCGGCGCTTCGAGATTGCGCCAGGGCGCGCTCTCGTCGTCGACGGCGATTTCGCGGCGCACGCGCAACTGGTCGATATACAGGTGCCGCAGGATCGTCAGCAGCCACGCGCGCAGATTGCTGTCGGGGCGAAAGCCCTTCCAGCGCGCGAGCGCGCGCTCGGCCGTATCCTGAACCAGATCGTCCGCCCAAGCTGGGTCACCCGTCAGCGCGCGCGCATAGCGCCGCAACTGCGGGAGCCACGAGATCACTTCCGCTTCGAAGTTCACCCGGCGCAAGCCGTCATGCGAGCACAGGCATCGTCAATAGCCGCCACCGCTGCCGCTCGTGCCGCTGCTGCTCCCACCCGACGAACTCATGTCGCCCGTGGATTGACACGCGGTCAGCGAGAGGGACGCCATCCCGAGCGCGAGCACGACGAATACAGCCGATACCAGTCTGGACACTTTCATGTAGAACCTCCTGCACGGCGAGGCGCGACGTATCGCGTGGCCATGCGTTGAACCGGCGGCACGCGCGCGAGCGACAGATGACGCGACGCCGGTGACCAATTGGACAGTTGAGGAAACCTTCTGCAAAGACGGACGCCCATTTCTGATGCGTGCTACTGACACTTCCGTCTTTCCTTCTCGCGGCTTCGCGGCTTTCGTGCGATGCCTGACCGATAAACGCTCGTGACGGGCGTTTTATTCCGCGGCATTCGCCAATGGCGACATCTTTCGTCTGGTGCGAGCGCGCGTTGCGACGCCGTCTGGCGCCTTCATCCGCCCGTCAACGTTGGCTGGCGCGCATAGCGCCGCATGGATTTGGTAACTCAACGTTACACTTGATCTTTAAAGGATGCTTCCGCGCCCACAAGTGGTTATAGTGGGCGTCAACCCCGTTCGACGTTTGGGACCCATCATGTCGCCATAAAGCGACAACGGGTAAAATCACGGCGAACAACCGTTTCTCTACACACAATTGTCCATGCCTTCCGCAGAATCGCATCCGCAAAACGACTTTATGAACGCAGCGCGCAAAGAACGTAAGCGCGTTGAGATTTACCTCGTCAACGGCATTCGCCTGACGGGCTGCATTGAGTCGTTCGACCAGTATCTGGTGATGCTGCGCACGCCCGTCGGGCTGCAAGGCATCTACAAGCGCGCCATTTCCACGATCCAGCTGGACACGGGTACGCGCCCCGCGCCGCGCGCAGGACGGCCTTCGCATGGCGAGCATTCCGCACGCGGCCCGCACGGCTCGCGTGAACATCGCGAGCCCCGGGAACCGCGCGAGCCGCGTGAGTCGTATGGCGCGTCGCAAGGGCCGTCGGACCGGTCTTCGTCGTCGGACGCTCCCGTGGTCGTCACCCGCCGCCGGCGTCTGTACGGCACGGGCAATAATGGTAACGATCAGGGTAATAACAACGGCGGCGGCAGCACTGAATAAGGCCGAATAAGCCCAACAGGCTACATCGTAGAATGCGGCGCGCGCCCAGCGCGCCTGCACTGCAACACGGGCGGCTGGCTAGCCGGGACGACTGGCCAGCTGCTTGAGCATCCTCTCGATCCGCACGCCCTGCTGGGCAGTCAGTTCATACCCGCACTTCACTTCGAGCACCCGTCGCTGCCAATAGCGGGCATTCAGCAGATGCACCATCGGCTGACGCATTGCCCACTCCAGATGCTCCAGTTCCGATTCGACAACATGTGACGCGTTCAAGCGCTGTCCGCTGCCATATCCGTTCGGTTGCATGGTCGCCCTCGTAAGCCATCTGCGCCCGGCGCTTTCGTGTGCGCCGGCGTCGTGTGACACCGTTATAACGAACGATCCCGCGAGAAATTCCATTGGCCTGCATGGAACCTACAACATGCTTTCGCGATCTTCAACCTGAGTTGCTGCTCCGCGTGCAATTCGCGCAACGCCGCGTGCGTTTTTATGTGCGTTTGGCCTATGCCATTGGCCTCGGCGACTGCGATGGCCTGATTGCGTTATGCTGACTTCAATCCACGTAGCGGAGCCTGTCATGTCCACTTCGAAACACCCCACCCCAAAGGCGCCCGACAAACATCCGTCCAGCGACGAACGCCTCGACGAGGCGCTCGACGAGACCTTTCCCGCCAGCGACCCGATCGCGGTCGATCCCGACGAGGACGACGACGATAACCGTCAAGGCAAGCAGAAGAAGTCGCGCTGAGGAAGACAGTTGCGAGGCGAGATGTACCATCCGCGGACGCTACGCGCACGCGGGATGGATAAAGACGGCCGTGTGACCGACGACGAAGAGCGTGCCGTGCGCGGATGCACGGTTCACGTTGCCATCGCCGCATGCGTCGACGCAAACGCATGGCAGAGGCGCAGACGAACGAACCCCCGCGCATGGTCAGATGCGCGGCGAGGGTCTGGTCAAACACGCAGGGCGAGCCGCGAAGCCGCCGAAGGCCAGCGCGGCTCTTGCAACGTCAGCGCACCGGCAAGCCGCTTTCGAGCTGACGCTGCAGATCGCGCACCTGGCGCTGCGCCACGCGCAACTGCTCCTGCGACTGCGCCTTCTGCTGCGCAAGCGCCGTAGCTTCCGCACGGGTCTGCTGCTGCATGCTGTTGACGATGGTCTGCTGCTCGTGCGCGATGTTCAGGTCGGCCTGCAGGCGGTTCGCGCGTTCCTGCGACAGCGCGACGAGGTGATCCGTGTACGCCTTCTGCGCTTCGAGCTTGGTGCGGCGGATTTCGACATCGGACAGCTGCGCCGTCTGACGCGCGAAGTCGCGGTAGATCTGCTCGGCGCGCGCTTCGTCCTGCGTCTTGATCACGCGCCAGAAGTTCTTCTGCTGGAAGAGCGCGACGTAGTACGTCATGTCCTTGCCATAGAACAACAGGCTTGCCCCGTAGCTGCCGTTGTAGGTCGTGCGCAGCTCGGTGGTATCGGCGCCGTGAATCTTCTGTTGCAGTTCCGCGACATTGCCCGTCGCAGACTGCTTCGCCTCGTCCGGCGTGAGCGCAATCGTTTGACTGTCCGCAGTGACGGGAGCAGCAGCTGGCGTCGTCTGCGCAGCGATCACACCCGCTGCGTCGTCCGTGCCGTTACTGGCAGAACTCTGCGCGTAGACCCCTTGAACGCCCCCGAAAACGATCATTGCCGACATCACGATGTGTCGAACTTTCGACTTCTGGTCCATGTAATTTCTGCTCGTGTCGTGTTTTAGTTTTGCAAAACCGTTCGATTATTACTCACTTTCACGAGTTTCGGGTTCCTCGTCGAAAATTTGGTACTTACGCATCTTTTCCCACAACACCTTGCGGCTAATGCCGAGGTATTGCGCCGTATCCTGGCGGCGCCAGCTGTTCGCATCGAGCGCGGCGAGCACGCGGCTGCGCTCGGCCATATCCCCCTTGCTGCGATCGACAAGCACTTCCGCCGCGCTCTCGGCAGGCACCGGCTGATTGCTGCGCGCAACCGCAAGCAGCCGGTGCAGCCGCGCCGCATCACACGCGCCGATCTGCCGCACCGTCACGCCGATCCGTTCGACCAGGTTGCGCAGCTCGCGCACGTTGCCGGAGAAGTACGTGTCGGCGACGGCGTCCGCGAGCCAGTACGGAGTATCCGGTAGCGACGCGAGCCGCTTGGGCCCGACCACGTCACCTATCTCGCGGCACATGGTGCACCGCCCATCGGCAGTGAAGGCATGAGCGCGAAGATCGACGCGTCGCACTATCGCGGCAATCCGAAGGACAACTCCGGCTTGCCTTCATATGCGGAACGGACGGTGATCAACGACAGGATCGGCGGTTCGCTGTCGTCTCCGCTCATCCTGAGCAACGCGCGCACTCTGTCGGGAACGGTCACGCCCTACGCTTCGCACGATGAAGACCGCTCCAACAATGCGATCACGGGCGCGGCGATCGGGCTGCGCTCGCAGGTAGGCGTGATGCAGTTGCAGGCCGACTATGCGGACGTGCAGACGGGCCAGGCGCGCAAGGCCAGCATCAACGTCGCGAAGGCGTTCGACATACTCGGCGCGGGCAAAGCCGGCGACTCGAACATCCCCGGCACGACGACCGTCAATCCCGCTTCGATCACCTTCGTGCGCACGGGCGCAAGCTTTCCACAAACCAACGAGTGGCCGCCCGGCATCGACACGATGGTCGCCGCGACGGGCCAATGCAGCCCCGACACGCTGCCGACTTCCGAGCAGATTTCATTTGGCGCGCAACGCTTCGCGCAGGGCTATCAACCGGGCGAGACATCGGGCGATTCGTGGTGGGGCGCGTCGCTCGAAATCAATCGCGCGATTGCGCCCAGCTTCACGTATCTGCGCACCTTCACACCGTATGTTTCGTTCGACATGGCGCGCGTCTATCTGCATGCGGGCACATCGCAGCCGAAGAAGCTTGCTTCGGTGGCACCCGGCTTTCGCATCTCCGACGCGAAGTATTACAGCCTGGATCGGTCCGTCGCGAAGGCGGCCGTCGAGAGCGCGTCGCGCAATCCGCGCATCAACGCGACGTTCTCGTATCAATTGAACCGACTCATGCGTCGTTGCCAGAACATGCACCAATTAGAGCATTCACTATCAAACGGGGCGGATACTTTCACGTATTCTGCCCTCTCCCATGCATCGAAAGACAGGCATGGCGCCGCCTCGCATCAGCACTCACACGGCGCCGCGCGACATTCATCGCGACGATTTTCAACAAGGAGGACGACAATGACATCACTCACCCGACGCGCGCGCTTTGCGCTCGGCACTACGTTGAAACAGGCTGTCGTGGCCGGTGCGTTGCTCGCGGGCACCGTCACAGCATTCGCACAAACCGACACGCCTGTCGGCACATGGCAAACCATCGACGATCACACGGGCCAGCCCAAAGCACTCGTGCAGATCACGCAGGACGGGAACGGCAGGCTGAGCGGCAAGGTCATCAAGGGGCTCAACCCGAACGATCAAGCGGATCGCCGCTGCACCGCCTGCACGGACGCGCGCAAAGATCAGCCGATTCTCGGCATGACGATCATCGACGATATGAAAAAGGACGGCGAAGGCTGGGACGGCGGGCAGATTCTCGACCCGGAGAACGGCAAGCTCTACAAATGCAAGATGCACGTCGAAGACGGCGGGCAGAAGCTGGTGGTGCGCGGGTATATTGGCGTATCGCTGCTGGGGCGTTCGCAGACGTGGATTCGCCAGAACTGAGGTTGTCGCGCGGTGCTCGCTTTTCGGCGAGCGCCGCAGCAGGACGTAAAAAAGCCGGTCTGGCGTTTAGTCTCGCCAGACCGGCTTTTTGTTGTCGCGCGCGCTCAATTCGTTCGATCCGTCATGCCGCGTTCTTGAAGGGACTGGTGTAGTCGAACACCAGCGGTGCTGCAGGCACGCCAGACGGCGGCGCGAACAGCGGCGTGGCAGGCACGGATGGCTGCGCGGCATCGTTCGCGGCTGCAGCCACGTTCGGCGCGTGGGTGCGCATGCGTGATTCCATCGTGTTGCACAGTTCGCCGCTTGCGTCGCCGAACAGCTGGTCCATCACACGTTGCAGTACGCCAGCCTGATGCCACGCCTTGAAACGGCGGTGACAGGTTTGATAAGAGGGGTATTTACGCGGCATGGCGGACCAGGTAGCGCCGCTGTAGATCACCCAGAGCACGCCGTTGAGCACGGAGCGGGTGTTGGCAAGCGGCCGGCCGCGCAGTTCGGAACGCGGACGCAGTTCCGGCAGCAGCGGCGCGATGCGCTGCCATTCTTCATCACTAATATCGCGATAGGGGGTCATGGGATCTCCATTCGTCAAGAGTATTTCGACGATATAGAGTCGCCCCACTACCGAATATCAGACCAATCCGAATCTTGAAAATGCATCGGCAGCCGCTGCCGCATGGTTCAGCGCGTATCGCGCTATCCCAAACGGGGCGGCCTTGGGTGGGAATTTGATCAGGTCAACGATGTATCGACGATCCGTCGCGGCGTATCCAGATATTCCTGCGACTGCATCTCGACGATACGCGAAACCGTGCGCGTGAACTCGTTGGCCATCGGCCCTTCTGTATAGAGTTCCTCGGGCGGCACGGCGGCCGACATCAGCAGCTTGACCTTGTGATCGTAAAAAACGTCGATCAGCCACGTGAAACGGCGCGCTTCGGATTGCATACGAGGCGTCATCTGCGGAATGCCGGACAGAATCACCGCGTGGAAGCGGCTCGCCAGTTCGAGGTAGTCGTTCTGCGAGCGCGGGCCGCCGCACAGCGTCGCGAAATCGAACCAGACGACGCCGTCCGCGCGGCGCAGCGCCTTCAGTTCGCGCTTCTCGATACGCAACAGCGGGCTTTCGTCGGGCACGGCGGCGAGCTTGCCGAATGCGTCGCGCAGCGCCTTGTCGGAGGCGGCGCCGAGCGGCGTGTGATACACCTCGACCTGCGACAGCGTGCGCCGCCGGTAATCGACGCCAGCATCGACGTTGATCACATCTAGTTTGCTCTTGATCAACTCGATGGCAGGCAGCAGACGGTCGCGATGCAGGCCGTCGGGATAGAGCAGATCGGGATCGTAGTTGGACGTCATCACGAACTGCACGCCGTTCGTGAACAGGCGATCGAGCAGCCGGTACAGGATCATCGCGTCCGCGATATCCGATACGTGGAATTCGTCGAAGCAGATCAGCCTATAACGCTTCGCAACGCGCCGTGCGAGTTCGTCAAGCGGATCGGCCTGCCCTTTCAGTTCTTCGAGTTCGCGATGCACTTCTCGCATGAACTCGTGAAAATGAAGACGCGTCTTACGCACGAGCGGCACGACTGCGTAAAAGCTGTCCATCAGGAAGCTCTTTCCGCGCCCTACGCCACCCCACATATAGACACCCTTCGGCAGATCAGGGTGCATGATCAGCTTCATAAAGGCGTTCGGACGACGTGCCTTATACGCAGCCCACTCTTCATAGCACTGTTGCAGACGATCGACGGCCGCGCGTTGTGCCGGATCGGACTCGTATCCCCGGGTCTGCAGTTCCTGCTCGTAGTATTCGGTGACGTTCATTGTGTGAGACAGCAATGAAGAAGGCGGGAGGGATTCAACCCACCCGCCTTCGTCGTGTTTCGCTTTCAGCCCATGTTCAGCGTAATTCAGAACCGGGCAGATGCGTCTTACATGTTCAGCGCGCGCTTGTCGACGGCGAGCGCCGCTTCACGCATCACTTCAGACAGCGACGGGTGCGGGTGGCAGATACGGCCGATGTCTTCCGACGCAGCCTTGAACTCCATCGCGACAACCGCTTCGGCGATCAGATCCGACGCATTCGCCGAGATGATGTGCACGCCGAGCAGTTCGTCCGTCTTCGCGTCAGCGATCATCTTGACGAAACCATCCGCCTTGTTGATGCCGAGCGCGCGGCCGTTCGCCATGAACGGGAACTGGCCCGTCTTGACTTCGCGGCCTTCAGCCTTCAACTGCTGTTCCGTCTTGCCGACCCACGCGATTTCCGGTTCCGTGTAGATGACCCACGGCACGCAGTTGTAGTCGATATGCGGCTTCTGGCCGTCGATGATTTCGGCGACCAGCACGCCTTCGTCTTCGGCCTTGTGCGCGAGCATCGGGCCGCGCACCACGTCGCCGATCGCGTACACGTTCGGCACCGACGTCGCGCAGTGGTCGTCGACGTCGATGAAGCCGCGCTCGTTCGCCTTCAGGCCAATCGCTTCGAGGCCGAGGTTGTCGGTGTTCGGCACGCGGCCGATCGACACGATCAGGCGGTCCGCGTCGAGCGTCTTCGCGTTGCCGTCCTTGTCCGTGTACGCGATCGACACACTGTTGTCGCTGGCCTTCACTTCGCCGACCTTCACGCCAACGTGAATGTCGAGGCCTTGCTTCTTGAACTGCTTGGCGGCTTCCTTCGCGAGCGCCTGGTCGGCGGCGCCGAGGAATTCGGGCAGCGCTTCGAGCACGGTGACTTCCGAGCCCAGGCGGCGCCACACCGAGCCCAGCTCCAGGCCGATCACGCCCGCGCCGATCACGGCGAGCTTCTCCGGCACTTCGGTGAACGACAAAGCGCCTTCGTTATCCGCGACGATCTTGTTGTCGACGGGGACGTTTGGCAGGTGACGCGCCTTCGAGCCCGTCGCGATGATCACGTTCTTTGCCGTGACCACTTCCGTCTCGCCTTCGCCCGACACTTCGATCTGCACGCCGGCGTCCGTCTTGCCCGTGAACTTGCCGTGGCCCTTGAGCCACGTGATCTTGTTCTTGCGGAACAGGAACTCGATGCCCTTCGTCATCTTTTCGACGATGCCTTCCTTACGGGCCAGCATCTTCGCGATGTCGACCTTCACGTTCTCCACGCTGATGCCGTGGTCCGCGAGGTGATGCGACGCGTTTTCGAACTCTTCCGACGACGCGAGCAACGCCTTCGACGGAATGCAGCCGACGTTCAGGCACGTGCCGCCCAGCTTCAACGCGCCGGCCGGGTTCTTCCACTTTTCGATACAGGCAACCGACTTGCCGAGCTGCGCAGCGCGAATGGCCGCGATGTAGCCGCCGGGACCGGCACCGATCACGACGACGTCAAATTCTTTGGACATGACTATCCTTTTTGGCTAACCGACGCGGCCGCGCTTCGCGGCGCGCGTGGCTTCAGATACTGCGGAAATGCGAGAGACACCTGATGCATATATCGCGACGGCGGCTCATAACTTCAAGCCGCCGCGCATCATGCATTACAGGTCGAGCAGCAGACGAGCCGGATCTTCCAGCGCGTCCTTCATCGCGACCAGCGACAGCACGGCTTCGCGGCCGTCGATGATACGGTGGTCGTACGACAGCGCCAGATAGTTCATCGGGCGGATCACGATCTGGCCGTTTTCGACCACTGCGCGTTCCTTCGTCGCGTGCACGCCGAGGATCGCCGATTGCGGCGGGTTGATGATCGGGGTCGACAGCATCGAGCCGAACACGCCGCCGTTCGAGATCGAGAACGTGCCGCCCGTCATTTCTTCGATCGACAGCTTGCCGTCCTTCGCCTTCTGGCCAAATTCGGCGATCTTCTTCTCGATGTCCGCGAGGCTCATCTGGTCTGCGTTGCGCAGGATCGGCACCACGAGGCCGCGCGGCGAGCCGACGGCGATACCGATGTCGAAGTAGCCGTGATAGACGATGTCGTTACCGTCGATCGACGCGTTCACCAGCGGGAACTTCTTCAGCGCGTGGACAGCCGCCTTCACGAAGAACGACATGAAGCCGAGCTTCACGCCATGTTCCTTCTCGAACTTGTCCTTGTACTTGTTGCGCAGGTCCATCACGGGCGCCATGTTCACTTCGTTGAACGTCGTGAGGATGGCGTTGGTTTGCTGCGACTCGAGCAGACGCTCAGCGATACGCGCGCGCAGACGCGACATCGGCACGCGTTGTTCCGGACGGTCCTTGAGCCACTGGTCGGCCGATGCCGGCGCGCCCACTTGCGGCAAGGCCGGCTTGGCAGCGCGCGCGGGCGCTGCTGCCGGTGCCGGCGCAGCCTTGGCAGCCGGTGCGCCTGCGGCGACGGCATCCTGCTTCGTGATGCGGCCATCGCGGCCCGTGCCGGCGACGTCGCCCGCAGCGACGCCCTTCTCGGCCAGAATCTTCGTCGCAGCCGGCGATGCCGTGGTGCTTGCGCCTGCCACAGCGGCAGCCTGTGCCGGTGCAGCCGCTGCTGCCGGCTCAGCTTGCGGAGCCGGCTTGACTTCGGCTTCGACAGCCGCTTCGCCCGCCTTGCCTTCCGTATCGATCTTCGCGATCACTTCGTCGGCGACCACGATATCGCCGTCGTTCTTGATGACCTGCGCGAGCACGCCTGCCGACGGAGCCGGCACTTCGAGCACGACCTTGTCGGTTTCGATTTCGATCAGGATTTCGTCCTGGGCGACAGCTTCGCCCGGCTTCTTCTTCCACTGCAGCATCGTGGCTTCCGAGACCGACTCGGACAGCTGGGGGACCTTGACTTCAACAATAGCCATTTGATTTCTCTGAATACGTATCGGATGACAACGAACCTTGTGCGAGCCGCGTCTGATTGTCGCGCGTGATTGCCGCGCTTACATGGGTGATTCAGACGTGGGCGGGAAAGCGCTCAGCGCTTTCCCGGTTCGCTCTCTGTGGTTATTTAACGATGGACGCGCCTTTCAGACGGCCAAACGCGCCTTCGATCAGCGCCTTCTGCTGCTCGTAGTGCTTCGCGTAGTAGCCGACAGCGGGCGAAGCCGAAGCGGGACGGCCGCTGTATGCCAGCTTCTGTCCTTCCTTCATGCCTTCGCGCAGGTGATGTTCGATGTAGAACCACGGGCCCTGATTCTGCGGCTCGTCCTGCACCCACACCACTTCGGTTGCGTTGTCGTACTTCTTCAGTTCGGATTCGAACTGCTTGTGCGCGAACGGATAGAGCTGTTCGATACGCACGATCGCGACGTCCTGCGCCTTCGCTTCGCGGCGATGCGCAAGCAGGTCGTAGTACACGCGGCCCGAGCAGACCAGCACGCGCTTGACCTTCTTGGCATCGATCGAATCGTCCGTTTCGCTGAGAACCGGCTGGAACGAGCCCTTCGCGAGTTCCGACAGATCCGACACGGCTTCCTTGTGACGCAGCAGCGACTTCGGCGTGAAGACGACGAGCGGCTTGCGGAACAGGCGGATCATCTGGCGGCGCAGCAGGTGGAAAACCTGTGCCGGCGTTGTCGGCTGTACGACCTGCATGTTGTGATCTGCGCACAGTTGCAGGAAGCGCTCGATACGCGCCGACGAGTGCTCCGGACCCTGGCCTTCGTAGCCGTGCGGCAGCAGCATCGTCAGGCCCGACACGCGGCCCCACTTCACTTCGCCCGACGAGATGAACTGGTCGATCACGACCTGCGCGCCGTTCACGAAGTCGCCGAACTGCGCTTCCCACGCGACGAACGTGTTCGGCTCAGCCGTCGAGTAGCCGTATTCGAAGCCGAGCACGGCTTCTTCGGACAGCACCGAGTCGATCACCGTGAACTTCGCCTGACCTTCGGCGATGTTCTGCAGCGGCACGTACGTGCCGTCGTTCCAGCGTTCGCGGTTCTGGTCGTGCAGCACTGCGTGACGGTGCGTGAACGTGCCACGGCCCGAGTCCTGACCCGTCAGGCGCACGGCATAACCCGATGCGACCAGCGACGCGAATGACAGATGCTCGCCCATGCCCCAGTCGAGCTTCGCTTCGCCACGGCCCATTGCACGGCGGTCGTTGATCACGCGCTCGACGAGCGGGTGAACCTTGAAGCCTTCGGGGATCGTCGTGATACGCTCGGCCAGACGCTTGAGTTCGGCGAGCGGCACAGCCGTGTCGGCTGCGTCCGTCCACTTGCGGTTCAGGAACGGAACCCAGTCGACGGCGTACTTGCTCTTGTAGTTCGACAGGACCGGGTCGACCGTGTGGTGACCTTCGTCCATCGCCTTGCGGAATGCCTTGATGAATTCATCGCCTTGATCGGCGGTGATGACGCCTTGCTGCACCAGCTTTTCCGCGTACAGCGCGCGCGTGCCGGGGTGCTTGGCGATCGTCTTGTACATCAGCGGCTGCGTGACGGCGGGCGTGTCCTGCTCGTTGTGACCCAGCTTGCGGAAGCAGATGATGTCGATCACGACATCCTTGTGGAACTGCATCCGGAAGTCGATGGCCAGCTGCGTAGCCAGCACGACCGCTTCGGGATCGTCGCCGTTCACGTGCAGCACGGGCGCCTCGATCATCTTGACGACGTCCGAGCAATACAGCGTGGAGCGTGCGTCGCGCGGGTCGGACGTGGTGAAGCCGATCTGGTTGTTGATGACGATGTGCAGCGTGCCGTGCGTGCCGTAACCGCGCGTTTGCGCGAGGTTCAGCGTTTCCATCACGACGCCCTGACCTGCGAAGGCGGCGTCGCCGTGGATCTGCACAGGCAGCACTTGCAGGCCGTTCTCGTCGCCGCGACGGTCCATACGGGCCTTCGCCGAACCTTCGACCACCGGGTTGACGATTTCGAGGTGCGACGGGTTGAACGCGAGCGACAGGTGAACCGGGCCGCCTTCCGTTGCGACATCCGACGAGAAGCCCTTGTGGTACTTCACATCGCCTGCGGGCAGATCGTCGACGTGCTTGCCTTCGAATTCGGCGAACAGGTCAGCGGGCATCTTGCCCAGCGTGTTGACCAGCACGTTCAGACGGCCGCGGTGCGCCATGCCGATGACGATTTCCTGCACGCCGCTCTTGCCTGCGTGATGCACGACTTCGTCCATCGACGCGATGAAGCTTTCGCCGCCTTCCAGCGAGAAGCGCTTCTGACCGACGTACTTGGTGTGCAGGAAGCGCTCGAGGCCTTCTGCTGCCGTCAGTCGGTTCAGGATGTGCTTCTTTTTGTCATTCGTGAAGTTCGGCGTGGAGCGGATCGATTCGAGACGTTCCTTCCACCAGCGCTTCTGTTCCGGATCGCTCAGGTACATGTACTCGGCGCCGATCGTGCCGCAGTACGTGTCGCGCAACGCCTTGACGATGTCCCGCAGCGAAGCCTGTTCGAAACCGAAGTACAGGTTGTTCGTGTTGAACGTCTGGTCCATGTCGGCTTCGGTGAAGTCGTAGAACGCAGGTTCAAGCTCGGGAATGTTCGGACGTTCGCGGCGCTTCAGCGGATCGAGGTTGGCCCACTGCGAGCCGAGGAAGCGATATGCGCCGATGAGGGACTGCACATAGACCTGCTTACGCGCGGTGGTGAGATCCTCACCACCCGTGCGCGGCAGGAAGGCATTCGCCTTTGCGCGCTGAGCAAATGATTCGACGATCGGGCCATGGGCCACGTCGTTGGCACTGGTGCCATCCGATGCAGGAACGTTCTGCAGAGCGTCGAAATAATTGCGCCAGGTCTCGGGCACTGACGCGGGATTGTCGAGATATGCTTCGTACAACTCTTCTACGTACGGAGCATTGCCGCCGAACAGATACGAGTTCGACTGGAATTGCTTCATCATTTTACGCTCACCTTTCTTCGAGCTTCTCGAGAAATAGCGGGTTACTGAACCTTCCGCGACACGGCCTGACCGTTTAGCGGATTGCGCGAATCAAGTCTTGCTTGGAAGGACCTAAACTTGCACTCGCGGGAGCATAGCACATAACCCATAGTTGACATAGGACAGGTCTCAACTGGAAAGCCCGTGCTACGGGGCTTTGCGGCAAGTTTTATGCTTGCGTAACAGTGTTTGCGGCACTGCAGAAGAATACTTTAGGCGCTTATAGGAAGCTCTGCAGCGAAACGCGCAACGCCAATGCAAAAAGCCGCCCGAGGGCGGCTTTTTGCTGAGACTTTCGCGAGGCTTCGCGCGATCAGTCGACGGCTGCTTCGCGGCTTGCGCGGCGGCGCTCGTGTTCCTTCAGATGGCGCTTGCGCAGACGGATGCTTTGCGGCGTCACTTCGACGAGTTCGTCTTCGTCGATGAATTCGACCGCGTATTCCAGCGACATCTGGATCGCCGGCACGAGGCGCACGGCTTCGTCAGTACCCGACGCACGCACGTTGGTCAGCTGCTTGCCCTTGATCGGGTTCACGACGAGGTCGTTGTCACGGCTGTGAATGCCGATGATCATGCCTTCGTACAGCGCGTCGCCCGGCTTCACGAACATGCGGCCGCGATCCTGCAGTTTCCACAGCGCGTAAGCGACAGCAGCGCCGTCGTCCTGCGAGATCAGCACGCCATTGCGGCGCTCGCCGAGCGAGCCTTCCCGGACGGGTGCATATTCGTCGAACACGTGGCTCATCAGGCCCGTGCCGCGCGTGAGCGTCAGGAATTCGCCCTGGAAGCCGATCAGGCCACGCGCCGGAATGCGGTACTCGAGGCGCGTACGACCACGGCCGTCCGACGCCATGTCGAGCATTTCGCCCTTACGGCGACCCAGCTCTTCCATCACGCCGCCCTGGTGCGAGTCTTCGAGATCGACTGTCAGCAGTTCGTACGGCTCGTGCTTCACGCCGTCGACTTCATGCAGCACCACGCGCGGACGCGACACGGCCATCTCGTAGCCTTCGCGGCGCATGTTTTCGATCAGGATGGTCAGGTGCAGCTCGCCGCGGCCCGACACTTCGAACACGGTTTCGTCGCCCGTGTCTTTCACGCGCAGCGCGACGTTGTGGTTCAGTTCCTTCATCAGACGATCGCGGATCTGGCGGCTCGTCACGAACTTGCCTTCCTTGCCCGCGAGCGGTGACGAATTCACGAGGAAGTTCATCGTCAGCGTAGGTTCGTCGACGGTGATCATCGGCAGCGCTTCGGGCGCTTCCGGCGCGCAGATGGTCGCGCCGATACCGACTTCTTCGATGCCGTTGATCAGCACGATGTCGCCGGCTTCGGCTTCGGCGACCTGCACGCGCTCGAGGCCTTCGAACGACAGCACCTGGTTGATCTTGCGGTTCAGGATTTCGCCTTCCGGACCGAAGCGGATCACGACCTGCTGACCCGGCTTGATACGGCCGCGCGTGATACGGCCCACGCCGATACGGCCAACGTACGTCGAGTAATCCAGCGACGTGATCTGCAGTTGCAGCGGACCATCCGGATCGGCCGGGCGAACGGGCACGTGCTCGAGAATCGCTTCGAACAGCGGGCGCATCGTGCCTTCGCGCACGCTCGGGTCCAGGTCGGCATAACCGTTCAGGCCCGACGCGTAGACGATCGGGAAGTCAAGCTGGTCTTCGGATGCGCCGAGCTTGTCGAACAGGTCGAACGTCTGGTTGATCACCCAGTCGATACGCGCGCCGGGACGGTCGATCTTGTTGATCACGACGATCGGCTTCAGACCCAGCGCGAGCGCCTTTTTCGTCACGAAGCGGGTTTGCGGCATCGGGCCTTCGACCGCGTCGACGAGCAGCAGCACGGAATCGACCATCGACAGCACGCGCTCCACTTCACCCCCGAAGTCGGCGTGGCCCGGGGTGTCGACGATGTTGATGTGCGTGCCTTCGTATTCGACGGCGCAGTTCTTGGCGAGAATGGTGATGCCACGCTCTTTTTCGATGTCGTTTGAATCCATCACGCGTTCAGCGATCTGCTGGTTTTCGCGGAAGGTGCCGGACTGGCGGAGCAGCTGGTCGACGAGCGTGGTTTTGCCGTGGTCGACGTGAGCGATGATGGCGATATTGCGGAGAGCGCGGGACATAGGAACCTGGAGACGCTGGGGTACGAATGGAGTGCGCCACCTGCCCAGCCACCTTCGCCAAGCCCAAAGCGCACTTTTGGGAACCAATAATTATAGCACGTACGAGTGACGCGTTTCTGGTATTCCCCGATAGCGCGCTCCTTCGTCTCGATAAAGCGACACGCGCCTCGCTGCTCGCAGCCGCTGCGCACTCTCCTCTGACGCGAGAAAGATCCTTGCCTAAGCTGTAATAACGCTTGCCGCGTCAATTATTCGTCTCTACAATCCTGCATAGTCAACCATTGCATTCGCACGAGAATCATGACCGAACCGTCCCACACGCCATCGCCTGAGGTCAGCGAATACCAGCTGGGCGAGAGCGTCGGCTATCTGATTTCCCGCGTGAAGTCGACCATGTCGAACCTCGTGACGCAACGCACGATGGCCGAACTCGGCATCACCAGCCAGCAGGCCAGCGTGCTGTTTATGGTTGCCAGCGGCAAATGCGTGCTCGCCGCCGAACTCGCGCGGGAATACGGCATCGACGCCAGCGCCGTCACGCGCCTGATCGATCGCCTCGAAAAACGCGGCCTGCTCACGCGGGTGCGCAGCGCTGAAGACCGGCGCGCGGTGCGCCTTGCGCTGACGGCCGAAGGTCACGCAATCGCCGCGCGCATGCCGGCTGTTTTCACCAGCGTGACCGAGAAACTGCTATCCGGCTTTTCGCCAGAGGAAACGGGATTCCTCAAAAGCCTTCTGAGACGCGTGCTCGCGAACAGCTGCGAAGTGTTCAGCGAAACCCGTGACTCGGCAAGTAATACCGATAACAAATCGTAAGAAATTAGTTGCATCGTCCATTATAGAAAAATGCCATTACACGCAAAGAGTCGAGCGATGAAATTCCTTTCCAGGCCCGCGCCCGCTTCGTCGGGTCGTGCGGCCGTCGCCGCGGCCGTGGCGGCATTCGCCCTCGCCGGCTGCGCGAATTACTTCGATCTCAAGGACGACAAGCAGATTGCGTCGACCTCGCAGTTCGAAGCGTCGCAAAGCCTGCCCGCCGAAGGCGGCCAGTGGCCGGCGCTCGATTGGGCCAGCCAGTTCGGCGACCCGCAGTTGCCGAAGCTGATCGCGGAAGCGCTCGAAGGCAATCCGTCGATCGCGCAGGCGCAGGCGCGTATCGCGAAGGCTTCGTCCTATATCGAATCGTCGAAGTCGGCGCTTTATCCGAAGGTCGAAGGCAGCTATTCGTGGACCCGCGAGCTGTATTCCGAAAATGCGCTGTTCCCGCCGCCCTTCGGTGGGACTTGGTACAGCGAAAACAATGTGCTCGCCAGCGCTTCCTGGGATCTCGACCTGTGGGGTAAGAATCGCCAGCGGCTCGGCCAGGCCGTGTCGCAGGAAAAAGCCGCCGAAGCGGACATGCAGCAGGCGCGCGTGACGCTCGCCGCGTCGGTTGCGCGCACGTACAACTCGCTTGCGCAGTTGTATGCACTGCGCGACATCGCCGAGCGCGAGATCAAGAATCGTCAGACGATCGGTGTCATCGCGAACGACCGCGTAAAAGCCGGCCTGGACACCAACGTCGAACGTCAGACGGCCAACGGCAACATCGCGACGAGCCAGTCGAACCTGACGGAGCTCGACGGCCAGATCACGACCACGCGCTACCAACTCGGCGCGCTGCTCGGCAAAGGGCCGGACCGCGGCCTGCAGATCGCCAAACCAACGTTCAACCCGGGCGGCGCCGTCACCCTGCCCGACAACGTGCCGGCCGATCTCATCTCCCGCCGCCCGGACATCGTCGCCGCGCGCTGGCAGGTCGAAGCCGCGATGCACGACGTGAAGGAAGCGAAGGCCGAGTTCTTCCCGGACGTGAACCTCGCTGCCGGCTTCGGTTTCGATGCGTTCGGCTGGGGCAAATTCCTGACCTCGTCGAGCCGCCAGATCCAGTTCGGCCCGGCAATCCATCTGCCAATCTTCGACGCCGGCGCGCTGCGCTCGCAACTGAAAGGCCGCTACGCCGACTTCGACCTCGACATCGCAAACTACAATCAGACGCTCATCAGCGCGCTCTCGGACGTCGCCACGGAGATTTCGTCGATCCGCTCGCTAGACCATCAGCAAGGCGACGCGCAGCGCGCGCTCGACGCGTCGACGAAAGCGTACGACCTCGCCGTGATCCGCTACAAGGCAGGGCTCTCGCCGCAGTTGCAGGTGCTGACGGCCGACCAGAATCGCCTCGCCGCCGAACAGACCGTGACGAACCTGAAGATGCGCCGCCGCGATCTGCAGATCGCGCTGATCAAGGCGCTCGGCGGCGGTTTCGACGCGACGCAGACGGGCCTCATCGTGCCGACGGATGCGCCCGCTTCGTCGGCCTCGACGGCCCACGCGGCGAACTGAGCGCCCCAGCAAAGAAACGCACACGCACACCCGATTGCGATCCGAATAAACGATACAAACTGACAGAATCCGGAGCATATCCATGAGCACGCCCCAACAACCCGCGAACGCGCAGCCGGCCAGCAACGGCAAACGCAAGCGCATGATGACGCTGCTCGTCATCGTGATCCTGATTGCCGCGATCGCGTACGGCCTCTACTACTTCCTCGTCGCGCGCTTCCACGAAGAGACCGACGACGCGTACGTGAACGGAAACGTCGTGCAGATCACGCCGCAGGTGACGGGCACCGTCATCGCCGTGAACGCGGACGACACGCAGACCGTCAAGGTCGGCGATCCGATTGTCATGCTCGATCCTGCCGACTCGCGCATCGCGCTGCAATCCGCGGAAGCGAATCTCGGCCAGGTCGTGCGCCAGGTGCGCGGCCTCTACGCCGACGACAGCCAGTACCAGGCGCAGGTTGCCGTGCGCCAATCGGACCTGTCGCGCGCGCAGGACGATTTGAAGCGCCGCATGCAGGTCGCCCAGACGGGCGCTGTTTCGCAGGAAGAAATCTCGCACGCTCGCGACGCCGTCAAGAGCGCGCAAGCCGCGCTCGACGCGTCGCAGCAGCAACTCGCGTCTAACCGCGCGCTGACGGCGAACACGACGATCGCGAGCCACCCGAACGTGCAGGCCGCGGCCGCCAAGGTCCGCGACGCGTATCTGAACAACGCGCGCAACACACTGCCCGCGCCCGTCACGGGCTATGTCGCGAAGCGCTCGGTGCAGGTCGGCCAGCGTGTCGCGCCGGGCAATCCGCTGATGGCGATCGTGCCGCTGAACGCCGTGTGGGTCGATGCGAACTTCAAGGAAGTGCAGCTCAAGCACATGCGCATCGGCCAGCCCGTCGAACTGACGGCGGACGTGTACGGCTCGTCCGTCAAGTATCAGGGCAAGGTGGTCGGCTTCTCGGCGGGTACGGGTTCGGCGTTTTCGCTGCTTCCCGCGCAGAACGCGACGGGTAACTGGATCAAGGTCGTGCAGCGTCTGCCCGTGCGTATCGCGCTCGATCCGCAGGAACTGGAGAAGCATCCGCTGCGCATCGGCCTGTCGATGCAGGTCGAAGTGAGCATCAAGGACGACACGGGCGGCGAGCTCGGCAGCGCAGTGAACACCGTGTATCAGACCAACGTATTCGAAAAGTACGGCGATCAGGCCGACGCGGAAATCGCTCGCATCATCACTGAAAACGCCGGCCCGAATGCAGGTCAGCCGCAGAAGGCGGCGACGGGCTCGAAGACTGCGGCCAAGCTGATGTAAGCGGCACGCATCTGCCACGCATCTGCATCAGACAAGGTTCGAACAATAGATGGCTCAGTCTCAAGCGCAAGTCCCTCACCCGCCGCTCGAGGGCGCGCAACTGGTGATCGGCACCATCGCGGTGTCGCTCGCCGTTTTCATGAACGTGCTGGACACGTCGATTGCAAACGTGTCGATTCCGTCGATCTCCGGCGACCTCGGCGTGTCGTCCGACCAGGGCACGTGGGTGATCACGTCGTTCGCGGTCGCCAATGCGATCTCCGTGCCGCTCACCGGTTGGCTCACCGACCGCATCGGCCAGGTGCGCCTGTTCATGGCGTCGATCGTGCTGTTCGTGATCTCGTCGTGGATGTGCGGGCTCTCGCCGAACCTGCCGTTCCTGCTCGCCTCGCGCGTGTTGCAGGGCGCCGTGGCCGGTCCGATGATTCCGCTGTCGCAAACGCTGCTGCTCGCGAGTTATCCACGTGCGAAGGCGCCGATGGCGCTATCGATGTGGGCGATGACGACATTGATCGCGCCCGTTGCCGGTCCTATTCTTGGTGGCTGGATTTCCGACAACATCTCGTGGCCGTGGATTTTCTACGTGAATATCCCGGTCGGGATCATCGCCGCGCTCGCCACATGGGCGATCTTCCGCAACCGCGATTCCGTCATTAAGAAAGCGCCGATCGATATGGTCGGTCTCCTGCTGCTGATCACGTGGGTCGGCTCGTTGCAGGTGATGCTCGACAAGGGCAAGGATCTCGACTGGTTTTCATCGACGACGGTCGTGGTGCTTGCGCTGACGGCCGTGATCGCGCTGGCGTTCTTTATCGTGTGGGAGCTGACGGACAAGCATCCTGTCGTCGACCTGTCGCTGTTCAAGCTGCGCAATTTCACGGGCGGCACGGTGGCGCTCGCGATCGGCTATGGACTGTACTTCGGCAATCTCGTGCTGCTGCCGCTTTGGCTGCAAACCGACATCGGCTACACGGCGACGGACGCGGGTCTCGTGATGGCGCCTGTCGGCGTGTTCGCGATCATTCTTTCGCCGCTGACGGGCAAGATTCTGCCGCGCACTGATCCGCGCTATATCTCGACGGCGTCGTTTCTGGTGTTCGCGCTGTGTTTCTGGATGCGCTCGCGCTATACGACGGGCGTTGATACCTATTCGCTAATACTGCCGACGTTGATCCAGGGGATCGGCATGGCGGGCTTCTTCATTCCGCTAGTGTCGATCACGCTGTCGGGGTTGCCGGGGAACCGGATTCCGGCGGCGTCGGGGCTGTCGAACTTCGTTCGGATCATGTGTGGTGGGATCGGCACGTCGATCTTCGAGACGGCGTGGGATCATCGATCGATTCTGCATCACGCGCAGTTGAGCGAGCATGCGAATGCGTATAACCCTGTGTTCAATCAATCGGTTACGCAGATGAGTGGGCTCGGGCTGAATCAGTCGCAGGCGTATGGGCTCGTCAATTCGATGACGACGCAGCAGGCGGCGCAGCTTGGGGTGAATGATCTCTTTTATATTTCGGCGGGGATATTTGTTGCGCTGATTGCGTTGATCTGGGTGACGAAGCCTGAGCGTGCGGGTGGTGGGGATTCAGCCGCTGCGGCGTCGGCGGCGCATTGAACGTACGCTTTTGATTTGCCCTTTGGGCTGTTGGTTTGGTTTGCTTTTCGCTGGCATCCGCGATTTGACTTCGTGGCACGGCCGGTTTGGTTGTTCTAGCCTTTTCGCTGGCATCCGCGCTATGCCTTCGTGCTTCACGCGTGGCCCCTGTGCGGGGCGGCACCTACTTTTCTTTGCCGCCGTGTATGGACCGGGGACATGGGTAACGGGTGTGCGGGGA